>NZ_JBDGML010000066.1:0-79945 GCF_057655195.1 Arthrobacter sp. Soil_N43 | reverse complement strand
AGCAGGAGGAAGCCTCCCGCTAGGGCAGGGCTTTACACGGAGGGACGGACGCTGTGGCGTCCGGCCCTCCGGAGTTTAAAGAGGCCTCAGGGGCGCGGCAGCGCCACGCCTAGGGAACGGGTTCGACGTCGTTTGCATGGGCCAGCGGTGCGCTCACCCGGGCCTGCGGCCCCGTCCCCCGCAGCTCGTCCAGCCTGACCAGCACGACGCCGCCCACGATAAGTGCGCCGCCCACGAGCTGGATGGCCACCGGCAGTTCTCCCAGCAGAAGCCAGGCCCAGATCACGGCGAACAGCACCTCCGTCAGCGATACGAAGGAGGCCACCTTGGAGCCCAGGGCGCGGGCGGCCCGAATTCCGGCAACGTAGGCCAGGACAGTGGCAAGGACCACGAGTCCGGCCAGCGCTACCCACCAGGGCGTGGTCCATGGCCCCAGCTTGGTGTCGGCGGTGCTGAAGGCCATGGGAAGGATGCCGGTGGCTGCCGCCAGCCACATCACCGCAGCACCCACCAGGAGCCCGCCCGAGGCAAGCACGATCGGCGGAAGGGTGTCGTTTTCCTTGGCCGTGATGAAGAAGTAGATGGCCAGGCAGACGGCCGCCGCCAGGCCCCACAGCACGCCTACGAAGTCCACCTTCACCGCGCCGGTCAGGTCCAGGACCAGGACCAGGCCGCCCAGCGACAACAGGGCCCCGGCTATGGTCAGCGGCCGCGGACGCTTCCTTCCCGCCCCCCAGAGCCACAGCACGATCAGGACCGGGGCGAGGTATTCCAGCAGGAGCGCAACGCCCACGGAGAGCAGGGAAACAGCGTTGAAGTAGAACAGCTGGCAGGCCGCCACACCGATCAGGCCGAACAGCACAATGGTCACCCAGTTCGACCTCAGCTGGTGCCACCGCCCGCGAAGGGCGGGAACCGCGGGGACCGCCAGGATGAGCGCAGCGCCGGTCAGCCGGGCCGTCACAGCCGCGCCCGGGGTCCAGCCCGTTTCCAGGAGAGCCTTGGCAAAGGAGCCCGAAAGCCCGAACACGGCTGAGGAAAACAGGGCAACCCCCAGGCCGGACGCCATGAAACCCCGCGCCGAGGCTGACGGAGACGCCGCAGGAGAGACCGTCCCGGCCCGGGGTGGCACGTTGGCGTGGTTGCTGGCTGCAGACACGGCATTCTCCTGTCAGGAGTAAAGTGGGGTATTGGTCATGACAATACGCCGGGCCAAGTAAGGAGTCAAGATGGTCTTTGCCCCTGACACAGAGGTTGCGTTGCGCACCGTGGTCAACCTCATCAACAGCGCGGCGAACGGGGAAGAAAAGCTGGCCACAGTGGCCGACCTCGACCGGTTCCTCGAGGGCGAGGGCTTCAGCGGATCGCGGACCCGGGATGCAGCCGAACTGGCCAGCGTCCACGCCCTCAGGGCGGAGCTCGCGGGCCTGTGGACCTCGGACGAGGACACGGCCGTGGAAGGGGTCAACCGGCTCCTGCGCGAAGCCCGTGCCCTCCCGCAGCTGCTCAAGCACGACGAGTGGGACTGGCACCTTCACGCCACTACCCGCGACGCCCCGCTGGCGGACCGGATGGGCACCGAAGCCGCGATGGCACTCGTGGATGTGATCCGCAGCAAGGAAATGGACCGCATGCTGGTCTGCGCGGCGGACGACTGCGACGCCGTGGTGCTGGACCTCAGCCGCAACCGGTCAAAGAGGTACTGCGATACGGGAAACTGCGCCAACCGCGCGCACGTGGCGGCGTACCGGGCCCGCCGCGCCGCCAGCGAGTACGCCACCGGTGAGTAAGCCGCCGGTGATCAGGCGGCAGGCGAGCAGACAGACCCTAGGACTTGCCGCCGTCGGGCGTTGATTCGTCCGCGGGGCCGGAAGCCTCCGGAGGCGTCTGGGTTCCGCCGCCAAAGCCATGCGTGGGCCGCTTGGCCGAGCTGAGGTTGACGCCTGATCCCTTGCCCAGGTGTGCGGCATTGTCCTTGTAGCTCATGGAGAGCATGGCCGCGATGACAAGCGTGACGATGAATGCAATGCCGGCGCCGGTGAGGGCGAGGTCGAAGCGCGGGACGCGGGAGCTGCCACCGGAAGCGAAGATCAGCACCGCGAAGAACGCCACCACAGCCCAGACGGCGGAGAACATCAGCGGTCCCTTAACCGAGGTCCGCATATTGCGCGGTTCTCCTGGTTTCTGGTTTGCCACGGCGTGTCCTCTCATGCGGGCGGCGACAGTCAGGCCAGCCCGTTGTGATGTGTATTTGTTCTACAAGGAGTAGAACCTTTGCCTTCTAGTTTACGGCCTTCACGGTGCCCGACCGCGCATCGTGCCTGAGCGAGAGCCCTGCAAGGATCCAGAGCACTCCGGAGATAATGGCGCCTCCGCCAGCCACCCCCAGCAGGGCGTGCGGGCCGAGCGGGATAAAGAACGGCAGGGCAACTGCCGTTCCCAGTCCGATGACGCCCGAGGCGATCCAGTCCCGGGCGAGGATGTGCCGGCCCCGGAAGCGCCAGCCGAAGTACAGCTCCACTGCGGCGAGCAGGCCGATTCCGAGCGCCGCGATGACGGCGAACAGCAGGCTCCCCTGCAGGATCATCACTGTGACGCCCGCGCCGATAAGGACGGAGGCCGCCGCCGACATAGCCCTGCCGGGCGACACGTCGCGGCGCAGGCCAGCCAGTGGGATACCCCGGAAAAGCGCAGCGCCGGTGGCCAGGAGGTACAGCCCTCCGGCCAAACCCATGCCCGCCACTGAAGGCGCCGCCCAAAAAATGGTCACGGCACCGAACACCAGGGCGGCCGCTGCCCGGAGCAGCACGGGCTTCCACAGCTCCGCTTGATGGGCAGCCGCAGGGGCAGGCTCGGCAGGGTTCACGGGGAAAGTCACCGCTCCAGTTTAGTGCGGTCGGGTGCGGCGTCGAACCTGGCGCTTCGTCAATCAGGAGAACGGCCCTCAGGAACCGAGCACCATCCAGCGGTCCGTCCTCGCCCTCAGCCCCAAAGTCACGGCGCGGGCCAGCATGTAACCCAGCGAGAACGCAACCCACACCCACACCAGTGCCGCCGCGCCGGCTGTCCCGGCGAGCGGGACTGCGAGGAGCAGCGGCAGGTATGCTGCCAGGTTCACGACGCCGGCAACCGCCAGGTACTTCGCGTCACCTGCGCCGATCAGCACGCCGTCGAGGACGAACACGTAACCGGCGATCGGCTGCCCGGCGGCCAGGGCCCAAAGGGCGAGCGTCAGCACGGACTGCACGCCGGGGTCGGAGGTGAACAGCGCACCGGTGAAGGGCGCCGCAGCCGCCAGCAGCACGCCCGTCACCACGCCAAAGCCGGTGCCCCAGCGGATCATGGTGCGGGTCAGCAACCGCGCGTTCTCCGGGTTGGAGGCGCCCAACTCCTTGCCGATGAGGGCCTGTGCGGCAATTGCCAGCGCATCCAGCGCGAAGGCAAGGAAGGTGAACACGGTCATTGCCAGCTGGTGCGCGGCGAGGTTTACCGCGCCCTGGCCGGTGACCACCAACACCGTGGCCAGGATGGCGATGCGCAGGCTGAGCGTCCGCAGCATCAGCCAGGAGCCCACCTTGGTCAGTGCCCGGATCCCCCGCCAGTCGGGCAGCAGGGAAACGCCGTGGCGCCGGGCATTGCGCTCCACCATGACCAGATAGACGGCTGCCATGGCCCACTGCGCAATGCTGGTGCCTGCGGCCGATCCGGCCACCGACCACCCCAGCCCATAGACCAGCACAAGGTTCAGCACGACGTTCAGGCTGAAGCCGGCGGTGGCCACTACCAGCGGGGTGCGCGTGTCCTGCAGTCCGCGCAGTACGCCTGTTCCGGCGAAGATCAACAGCATGGCCACCAGCCCGGGCATGGACCAGCGCAGATAATCCACGGCGAAGGACCGGACGTCACCGTCGGCACCCATCAGACCCACCAGGGGCTCGGCCGCAACGAAACCGGCCACGGCCAGCACGATTCCGAGCAGCAGCGCGAGCCAGACGCCGTCGCGCCCGGCGGCGAGGGCCTTGGCAAACTGGCCGTCGCCCACTGCACGGGCAACCGCAGGTGTCGTGGAGTAGGCGAGGAACACCATCAGCCCAACCGCCGTATGCAGCACGGCGGATGCCAGTCCGACGCCGGCCAGCTGGGCGACGCCCAGGTGGCCAACGATGGCGGAGTCGGCCAGCAGGAAGAGCGGCTCGGCGATCAGCGCGCCGAAGGCCGGAACGGCGAGGCGCAGGATGTCGCGGGCATGGCTGGCGGGTTTCACGGCCGGCACGGCAGCGGCAGGGGAATCAGGCACTGCTTTAGCCTAGCGTGCGCATCGTCACAATTAGTTGACACTTCAACCAATAGTGCGCGACAGTGGAAAGGAAGCATCACGGCGGCGATCGCATCGTCCGACCACCAGACCAATGCAACCGACACGAACGGTGATCCCCATGAACCAGTCCACCCTGACCACTACCGCATTGACCGTCCTGCGCGTTGTTGCAGGATTCCTGTTCGCCGCCCATGGCTGGCAGAAATTCAACGAATTCACCATCGCCGGCACCCAGGCCGCCTTCTCGAAGATGGGTGTTCCCGCGGCCGAGGCAGTGGCTCCCGTCGTCGCCACGCTCGAACTGGTCGGCGGCGTCGCGCTGATCCTGGGCGTGCTGACCCGCGTCTTTTCCGCGCTGCTGGCGCTGAACATGCTCGGCGCCTTCTTCCTGGTGCACGCCCCCGCCGGCGTCTTCGCCACGAATGGCGGCTTCGAGCTGGTCCTGCTGCTGGCCGCCGCGGGCCTCGCCGTTGCCCTGACCGGCGCAGGCCGCCTCTCCGTGGACCGCGCCCTCTTCGGCCGGCCGGGCTCCAAGCTGGGCGTCCTCGCCTAGCCCCTCCCCGGAAAGTCTTCTCCGGTTCCATCGGACGACGGCGGCGGCGCACCTTGGGTGCGCGGCCGCCGTTTTCTTTTGGTCACCGGATGGCTCAGTAGACTCACATCATGAGCGAAAGCCCCGCCAATTCCGTCACCCTCCGCTTCCTCGCGGCTCCCACCGACGTCGGCCACAGCGGCTCCGTGGATGCAGGCACCGTCCTGGAGTGGGTGGACAAGGCCGCGTATGCCGCCGCCGTCGGGTGGGCCAAGTCCTACTGCGTCACGGCCTATGTAGGGAACATCCACTTCGCGGACCCTGTGAACAGCGGCGACATGGTGGAGGTCACCGCCACCATCGTCTACACGGGACGGTCCTCCATGCACATCCGCACGGTGGTGTCCTCCGGTGACCCCAAGGGCGGGCCCGCCACCATGCGGAGCCAGTGCATGGTGATCTTCGTGGCCGTGGGCGAGGACGGCAAGCCCATCCCGGTCCAGCAGTTTGATCCCTCCACACCGGAGGAGCTGGAGCAGCGCGACCATGCCCTTGCGCGCATCAAGATCCGCGAGCAGATCGTGGAAGCCATGAGCGCCCAGGAATATACCGACGCCGGGACCGCCGAGCGCGTGGTGCTCCGCTTCATGGCGGCGCCTACTGACGTCAACTGGGGCGGCAAGGTCCACGGCGGCATCGTTATGAAGTGGATCGACGAGGCGGCTTACGTCTGCGCATCGCGCTACTGCGGCAAGGACACCGTCGCGGTGTTTTCCGGCGGCGTCCGGTTCTACCGTCCGCTATTGATCGGGCACGTGGTGGAAGTGGAGGCGCGGCTCGTCTACACGGGCACCAAAGGCATGCACGTAGCGGTACATGTCCGGTCGGGGGACCCCAAGAGCCGCGAGCTTAACCTGACCACCTACTGCCTCACAGTGATGGTGGCCCGGGATGCCGAAGGCAACTCGGTTCCGATTCCCCGGTGGGTGCCGGTTTCAGACGAGGATAAGCGCCTCCACGCGCACGCCCGGCATCTCCTGGAAATCCGCGCAGCCGCCCCCGGGAACCGACTGCCGAACCACCTGCTGCAGGCGGGACAGCAAACGGCCGGTTAGAAGCCGCCGCCTCCAGCGTCTGCCGCCATGTTGGCGAAGCGGGAGTAGTGGCCCTGGAAGGCAACCACGATGTCCTTGGTGGGGCCGTTACGGTGCTTGGCGATGAGGATGTCCGCCTCACCGGCACGCGGTGACTCCTTGTCGTAAACGTCCTCGCGGTGCAGCAGGATGACCATGTCGGCGTCCTGCTCGATGGATCCCGATTCACGGAGGTCCGAGACCATGGGGCGCTTGTCCTGGCGCTGCTCGGACCCACGGTTCAGCTGGGACAGGGCAATGACCGGGACCTGCAGCTCCTTGGCCAGCAGCTTGAGGGCACGGGAGAACTCAGACACTTCCTGCTGGCGCGACTCCACTTTCTTGCCGGAACTCATGAGCTGCAGGTAATCGAGAATGACGAGTTTCAGGTCGTGCTGCTGCTTCAGGCGTCGGCACTTGGCCCGGATTTCCATCAGGGACATATTGGGGCTGTCGTCAATGAACAGCGGGGCATCATTCATCCGTCCCATGGTGGTGGCGATCTTGGACCACTGCTCATCCTTGATGGTGCCTTTGCGGAGGTCCTGAAGGCCGATGGTGGCCTCGGCTGACAGGAGGCGCATGGCGATCTCGTTCCGGCCCATTTCGAGCGAGAACATGACCGTGGCCAAGTTGTTCTTGATGGCGGCGGAGCGCGCGAAGTCGAGGGCAAACGTGGACTTACCGACGGCGGGGCGAGCCGCAATGACGATCATCTGGCCGGGGTGGAGGCCGTGCGTCAGTTCGTCCAGCTCGTAGAAGCCGGTCGGAACGCCCACCATGCCTTCGCCCCGGTGGCCGGAGGCCTCAATCTCGTCCACGGTGGACTCCATGACGTCCTTCAGGACCACGTAGTCCTCCGCGGTCCGGCGCTCGGCGACGGCATAGACCTCCGCTTGGGCCTGGTTGACGAGGTCCTCGACTTCGCCGTCCTGGCCGTAACCCAGCTGCACGATCTTGGTGCCGGCGTTGACCAGCCTCCTGAGGACGGCTCGCTCGGCCACGATTTCGGCGTAATAACCTGCGTTGGCCGCTGTGGGGACCGTCTGGATGAGCTCGTGCAGATAGGCGGGTCCGCCGATCCTGTTGATCTCGCCGCGCTTGGTCAGTTCGTCCGAAACGGTCACCGCGTCGGCGGGTTCGCCACGTCCGTAGAGGTCGATTACCGCCTCGTAGATGGTCTCGTGGGCGGGACGGTAGAAGTCCTGCCCCCGAAGGATCTCCACGACATCGGCAATGGCGTCCTTGGAGAGCATCATGCCGCCGAGGACGGACTGCTCGGCCGGAATGTCCTGCGGAGGTTTGCGGCTGCCCTCGGTACGGGTGCTCTCGATTGAGTCCAGGTGCGTAACTGACAAAACTGCCGTCCTCCATTGTTTCCGCAGCCCTCAGGAGGCCTGCGGCAAGTCTGCCTGTGCCGTTTGGATGCGTCTCACCGCGGAAGCTGCTGCGCCGGCTAAGGCAATGTCTACCAGCCGGCCCCGACAATTTCCGCGGAGGCCGCGAGTCCAAGGCGACGCCTCATCCACAGGTTTTCCACAGGGCACAGCCCATCCGCAGAGGCCCTTAAATCGGGGTCTCCAGTCCGCTTGGCTGATGTGGCACACATGTCCTGAATGGGTGTCTCGGCTACGTTAGCGCCCGCCGGGCAACGCACAAAGCGGCGAGTTTTGCACCTCTGTGGATAACCTGTGCACAATGCGTCCCTGCTTGTGCACAGTCTGTGGGCGGAGGTGTGGATAACAAATTTCTTTCGCCCCGATGTGGCCTCTGACCTGCGGAAACGTCCTCGCGAGGCTGTGGACTCAATATTTTTTTCTTGAACGTTCATCCACAGGCAAAAGCGGCGCATTGGGGATACCGGCCGGTAGATTCAGGGTTTTTGGCTTGGAATATGCCCGCGGTGTGATCAATCTCGCCAGCCCGGCCGGGCAATCCCTGCCGCTGCCGGGCCACTCCCGGGCCGCTCCCGCGGCTTGGGCCGGCAACGTCGCGGTCCGGGGGCAGCATACGCCTTCCTGCATATGCTGTGGATAACGCGTAACTGGCCTAAGCTCTAGATATGGGCGACGCACTGATAGTCATACTGCCTGGCCTCGTTCTCGTTGCGGTCCTGTGGGCCCTGTCCACGGCGCTGAGGCCACGCGATTCCGGGATGTCGGAGGCGGAGCGCTATCAGCTGGATCTAGCCATGCGGTCTCAGGCGCACTACGCCGCCCAAGTCCAGGCGGCAACCGCGGCGCGCGCCCGCGTTGACGCGGCTACGCGTCCCAGCCAGAACGAACAGCAACATACCCAGCAGCAGGATCACGCCCGGGATGCAATCCTCGCCCAGGCCTCCCACGGCGCTGTTTTGCCCGGCGGCCAGCTCAACCCCCAGCTGGCGCTCCAGCTGCAGTCAATGGTGCGCAACGGGCAAAAGATCCAGGCAA
Organism: Arthrobacter sp. Soil_N43; assembly: GCF_057655195.1. Classification (NCBI taxonomy): domain Bacteria; kingdom Bacillati; phylum Actinomycetota; class Actinomycetes; order Micrococcales; family Micrococcaceae; genus Arthrobacter; species Arthrobacter sp. Soil_N43. The sequence continues at coordinate 71,530 of NZ_JBDGML010000066.1, read as the reverse complement.
TCAGGCTCCTGCGCCAGGCAACCCGTTCGGACCTCTTAACCGCCAAGCAATATGTAGATCGGCTTTAGAACCATGGAATCGCTTGTGATCCCCGTCCTGATCCTCGTGGCCGTCACCGTCGCCGTGACTCTGGTCGCTCGCGCGTGGAGCCGGCGGCAGCGGCCCGGGGACGGCCCCGCCCAGGCTCCGCCGGAATCCGCGGAACTGGCCAAAGTGGCTGCGGCGCGGCTTTCCGAGGACGAGCACCGGAGGCTCTATGCCCTGATCGCCCAGGGCCAGGCCATGGCTGCCATCAAGCTCTACTACGAGGTTTCCGGACTCGGACTTCGTGCCTCCCGGGACGCCGTGGCCGCGCTGGCCGCCCACCCGCAGCCTTACCGTGCCGAGCCGGCTGCGCCGAGCGAACCGGAAGCCGACGACGAAACCCCCCAGCGGTTCCCCTACCGGTACCGGGCGATCGCCAGCAAGGGTGATGTCACACGCGAGGTCAGCAGCAACATGCTCAATGACGAGATCTACGGCCGCATCCGCACCCTGGCCAAGAGCGGCAATACCGAGGCTGCCGCCACCGCCCTCACGAAACACTCGGACATCACCATGAAGCAGGCACGCGAGTTCATCGCCCTGCTGGACGATTAATCGGCCGGGCGCCCGTTAGAAGTCGAAGAGGTCGCCCAGCCAGCCTTCCTTCTTCTTCGGCCGGCGCCGGTCGTAGTCGCGGTCGTAGCCCTTGCCGTGGCCGCGGTCGTCATACTGCGGCTTGTCATACTGCGGTTTGTCGTAGCGGGGCTTGTCGTAGCGGGGCTGCTCCCGCCGCAGGTCGTGATTCGGGTACAGGGGCGGCGGGACCATGCCCGGAGCCGGCGGTGCGGGCGGGGGAGTCGCCACGGCTCCCCCGAACGAGTCCGCGCGGTCGATGATCTTGTCCAGCTCGCCGCGGTCAAGCCATACCCCCCGGCACTGGGGGCAGTAGTCAATCTCCACACCGCTGCGTTCGCTCATGATCAGGTCTACAGAATCCACAGGACATTTCATGTCCCGCACAACGAGCGGCTGCCGCGAATAGTTCGCGCGGGCGCCCCTCAGTTCCCGGTGGTGATTCCGGCCAGCAACTGTTCAAACGGCAGGGACTCCAGAGGCGCCTGCTTCCTGCCGGGCTGCACACCGTCGAGAAGGTGGACGAACTCAGCCGCCGCCCGCTCGATTCGCGCCGAAAGCGGAGTTCCGCCGTCGTCCCTGTTTCCCCAGTCCTGGGGGCCGGCGAAAACGGCCGTCGCGGCCACACGGGCGCGCAGGTAGCTGAAGAGCGGGCGCATTGCGTAGTCGAGCACCATCTGGTGGCGGTCGGTTCCGCCCGTGGCAGCCAGCAGCACGGCCTTTCCGTCGAGCGACTTCGGGTCCAGCACATCGATGAAGGACTTGAAGAGCCCGCTGTACGAGGCGCTGAAGACCGGGCTGACGGCGATGATGCCGTCAGACGCCTCCACCCCGGCGATGACCTCGGCAAGGCGGGGGCCCGCGTAGCCGGTGACGAAGTTATTGGCGACGTCCACGGCCAGGTCACGGAGTTCCACCACATCGACGGTGACCGCGTAGCCGGCCGCTGACAGCTTCCGCGTGGCCTCATCTGCCAACTGGTCGGCCAGCAGCCGGCTCGACGACGGCACTCCCAGGCCAGCGGACAGAACGGTTATGCGGCGGGTTTCCACGGCGATCTCCTCAGGGTCGACTGCTTTAGACAGTACATGCGTCTGCATCTACCCCTGTCAACCCGGCCGCTCCTGCGTTTATTCCGGCTCAAGGTTGCAGGCTGTCGGCCCGTCCCTGCAGGGAGGGACGTACACTGCGTCCATGGCAGAAAACAAGACGCAGGTGACGGGCGCCTCGGCGGATGACTTCCTGGCGGCCGTCGAACACCCTGTCCGGCGCCGGGACGCCTTCCGACTCCGCGAACTCATGACGGAACTGACAGGCGAAGAACCCGAGATGTGGGGTCCGACGATCGTGGGATTCGGCCGGTACCACTACAAGTACGACAGCGGCCGCGAAGGGGACTCCGCGGCGGTGGGGTTCTCGCCGCGCAAAGCCAGCCTCTCGCTGTATGGCCTGAGCGCCGCACCGGAGGCCGCCGAGCTACTCGCCCGGCTGGGCAAGCACAAAGTCGGCGCCGGCTGCGTCTATATCAACAAACTCGAGGACATCGATGAAGATGCCCTTGCCGCGCTGATCCTCGCCGGTTACCGCTACTACACCACTGTGGTCCACCAGCCCTGAGTGCCAGCGGCTTAACGCAAAGGCCCCCGCCGCCGGATTCCCGGAGGAATCCGTCAGCAGGGGCCGTCAGCAGTTCAGACTGCGCAGCAATCCGGCGCGGAACGCCGGAAAGACTACTTGCCTGCGACTACGTCGAGTTCGATCACAGCGGCAACGTCGTCGTGCAGACGGACGTTGGCCTGGTAGGAACCAACCGACTTGATGTGCGTAGGCAGTTCAACCTTGCGCTTGTCGATGCGGCCGAGGCCAGCGGCCTCAACAGCGTCAGCAACGTCGGCCTGCTTGACCGTGCCGAACAGGCGGCCGCTTTCGCCGGCCTTGACAACCAGCTTGACCGGCTTAGCGGACAGAGCGGCGGCCTGCTTCTGAGCATCTTCCAGGGAAGCGTGCTCGCGGGCGACGCGGGCAGCCTTGATGGACTCAACCTGCTTCTCGCCACCCTTGGTCCAGGTCAGAGCGAAGCCGCGGGGCAGCAGGAAGTTACGTGCGTAACCGTCCTTGACCTCGATGACGTCGCCAGCAGCACCGAGACCGGTGACTTCGTGGGTCAGAATGAGCTTTGCCATGTTAGTTAATCCCTTCCTTAGCCGCGGCCAGCGCCGGAGTAAGGCAGCAGAGCAACTTCGCGGGCGTTCTTGATTGCCTGGGCGATCTTGCGCTGTTCCTGCACCGTGACGCCAGTGACGCGACGGGCGCGGATCTTTCCGCGGTCGGAGATGAACTTGCGCAGCAATGCTACGTCCTTGTAGTCGATGACGGTGATGTCAGCGGCCTTCAAGGGGTTGGACTTTGGTTTGGGCTTACGGAGTTCAGCCTTAGCCATCGTGGAGCTCCTATTCTATGGAGCCCGTGGATGTTGATCCACGGGATGGTGGTGGTCCGACGGGCGGCAGTCACCTCGGTGCCTGATGGCACCCGGGCGGTCCCGGCGTCGGGCCTTTAATGTGTTGTTTTAGAAGGGAGGTTCGGAATCCGGGCCGTTGCCCCAGCCGCCGCCTGCATTGCTGACCCCGGGCGTGGCCCAAGGGTCTTCCTGCGCTGCGGGCTGGTTGCCGCCCCAGGTTCCTCCGGTGTTGCCGCCCTGGTTTCCACCCTGGCCGCCACCGAATCCACCGCCGCTGTTGCCTCCGCCGAAGCCACCCTGGCCACCCTGACCGCCGGAGCGCTGGGTGCGGTTGACCTTGGCGTTGGCATAGCGCAGGCTCGGGCCGATTTCATCGACTTCGAGCTCGATAACGGTGCGCTTCTCGCCTTCTTTTGTTTCGTAGGAACGGCTCTTCAGCCGGCCGTTGACGATCACGCGCATGCCCTTTGTCAGGGACTCGGCGACGTTTTCGGCCGCTTCGCGCCACACCGATGCGCGGAGGAACAGGGTTTCCCCGTCCTTCCACTCATTGGACTGGCGGTCGAAAGTGCGAGGCGTGGAAGCGATGGTGAAGTTCGCTACTGCCGAACCTGACGGTGTGAACCTCAGTTCGGGGTCATTGGTGAGATTACCGATGACCGTAATAGTGGTTTCGCCTGCCATCTACTGCCTCCTTGTTCGTTCCTGCGGGGTAAAGAATGAAAGCCGGGTGCTGAAATTACTCAGCAACGACCTTCTGCTCTTCGGGGCGGGTGATCTTGGTGCGCATGATGGTCTCGTTGAGACCCAGCTGGCGGTCAAGTTCCTTGGCGGTTTCCGGCTTGGCGGTGAAGTTCACCACGGCGTAGATACCTTCGGACTTCTTCTTGATGTCGTAAGCGAGGCGACGGCGGCCCCAGATGTCAACCTTTTCGATGGTTCCACCATCGTTGGTGATGACATTCAGGAACTTCTGAAGCGACGGCTCTACGGTACGCTCTTCGACCTCGGGGTCGATGATTACCATCAATTCGTAAGGACGCATATGTGAACCCACCTCCTTTGGGCTAAGCGGTTACGGCATTTCCGTAACAGGAGGTTCATTTGCGGTGCCGTGCATGCCCTTCCCCAAATTGGAGGGAGGACGCAGCACAGACTTCCCTATCCTAGTGCATCGTGGGGGGTTTCCGCGATTCAGGAGCTGGTTTGAGGCTACCGCGATGCTGCTCCTGGCGGCAGCCGCGGCGGCTCGTATGTGGATAACGGCCGTCAGTACGCTGAGAGCTCCACCTGAACCTTGTCCGACGCTATCGAGACGGTGCCCCGGACGTAGAAATCCATCTGGTCCGTCTCCTTCTCCCACTCAGGGCTGGCCTTGCTGAAGGATGCATTCCGTTCGTACGTCACGGACGCTTCGCCGGGCGTGCCGCCGCTGAGCCGCCACTCGCCGTCGAAGGACCGTTGCATCGTGTAGTCGGGTTCGGAGGTGATGGACCACTTCACGTTCCGGACATCGCCGAAGGCAAAGCGTGAAAACGGGCAGCCCGGGGGATCCATCTCCGTGGACTTCGCGCAGGCCGCCAATGCAGCGTCCACCTGCCGCGATGTCTCTGCCCGGAGTCGCTCGGACGCCGTCACCGTGAGCTTTGCATCCTCTGCAGGCTGGGGTGCGGAGCCGATGGCCACGAGCACTTCCTGTTGGGCTGCCGCAAGGTACTTTTCGCCTTCAGGAAGGCCCACGGAGTAGGAGCCCGGGAAGGCCGGCACGCTGAAGTACGTGGCGAACGCGTTCGCGTCCTCCTGTCCTGTCGGCACGGCGACGCCGTTGATGGTGAGGGACGGCACAGCCGCGTCGGCGGAAACGGCGACGCGCTGCAGCGGGATGGTGCCGAGCCTCCAGTGGTCGTCCAGGAATTCCGGCCGGTTCTTATAGAGGCTGAACGCCTGCTCGTGCCTCCGCCCGCCCTGCCTCAGCTCGACGTGCACCACTGCTGAGTCGCCGGAGACCTTGCTGGACAGCACCGAGAAGCCGTCGATCCGGTTCTGCGCCGCGCCGTAGACCTCGTTGGTCAGGAGGGACCTCTCCTCGTTGGGAATGTCGGGATCCAGGATGCCAAGGGCCTTTTCGGCATCTCCGTCCACCAGGGCCTGAACGTATTCCCCCACCAGCCTGTCCGGGCCGGCCTTGACCGCGTTGACCGCCACCACCGAACCGACGGCGAGCACAATGACGGTGCCGGTGACGGCCAGCGCCACCAGGGCGCGCTTCTTTCCCCGGGCCGACAGTTCCCCGGCGGGGCTGGGCGCCGGAACGGAACCAATCCCGGTTCCGCTCACGGAAGCGGTTGCAAATGCCGCTTCCTCCCTGCCGGAGGGCGCCCCGTCGAAGGGCGAGGCTGCGGGTGCGGGCGGGAACGCGCGGACCAGCCGCTGCAGTCCGGCCGGCATGGAAGGCAGTAAGTGCGGGGCGAGGAAGCGGGCGCACACTTCCACCAGCAGCCCCCAGGCCAGGAAGACCACGGGCGACCACCAGGCGGGGGCGAGAAGGTATTGGCCTGCAACGAGACCCGGAACGTCAAAGCCGGCCTGCGCCGACAGGAGCGGCATCAGCAGCAGTCCAAGGACAAGGAAGCCCGCGGGCACAGGAATCCATGACCGGACGTCGGATGTGGCCACCCGTCCCCGGCGGACCAGGACAGCAATGCCGGTGGCAAGCGTGCAGGCCAGGGCCAGCGCCAGGGCGGCCCAGGCCGCGCCTGCCATGGCGCTGCCGGCGGCGTCAGCACCGAATCCGTACACCGTGTGGTCCTCGCTCCGGCTCTCCTGACCGCCCAGGATCTGGGACGTTTCCACCAGGACACGCAGGCCCCCGAGGTGCCCGGCCACAAGGCTGTAGCCCACCGCATTGCCGATCCACAGGGGACCGGACAGCAGGGCGGTCCAGCCCCCGGACACGGCGGCGGTAATCCATGCCGCAGGAACGGCGGCCGCAGCAAAGAGGGATGCATGCACCGCAACGGCGGCCAGGGGCAGGTTCAGGATGCCAACGAGGCGCGGCGGATGGGCGGGCGGAGTGCGGCGGGCAAGGACGGTGTTCCGGGACACCGCGGACAGCCCTGCGCCGAGGACGAACGCCACGAAGACCGACCACGGATTCTCGGCGGAAATGGGCTCCACGGTGAACGCGTCAGTGACGGGATAGCGGACGGCCGCCGCAGCGGCCACACCGTTGACCAGCAGGGAGTACACCACACCGGTAACCACGGACTGGAGCAGGAGCTGCGGCCTGCCTGCAGAGGGGATTCTCCGTTCGGCGAGCCGGCTGCCGAAGTAGACGCACAACGCGCTGGCCAGCAGCAATGTCACGGGAACCGCATAGGCCAGCCCCTCCCCGCGGATAGTTCCGAAGAAAGGCAGCGCACCCTGGACCGCAGTGTCGATCGTGCCCAAATGCGCCATGGCAACCAGCTGGGCGGTGAGCTGGCCCAGCTGCGACCAGGCATCGGGACTTTCCTGTGCCGGCAAGGCTCCGTCAAGCGCAGGGACGAGGGTGCCTTGGCCGGCGGCGATGCCGGCAAGCGTGAGCACCAGCAGGGCAAGGCTGAAGATCAACACCGCAAGGTAGGACGCCACCGAGACGGCGGCCCCTGCCCACAGCCGGCCGATATCCAGGGAGGCCGCACCCCGGGGCGGCTCGGAAGCCGTTCCCGGCTGATGCGCCTCCGGCAGGGTCCCGGGCTGGTGTGTTTCCGGAGGTGTTCCGGGCTGGTGCGGCGGCAATTCCGGCGCGGCGTGCGCGGAAACAGGTGGTTGATGCGACATTTTCCCCAATTTTCTGTCGGACTCAGAGTGTCGCTGTGAATGTAGAGGGAAAACGGCCCCGGTTCCAGTCACATGACGGGTGAATGTGGATAAGTCCTGGTGAACGAAATACTGGAGCCATGACGATCGTGAAGTCGGTTCTGCTTTTCGCCCTAGCCGCGGCCGCGGAAATCGGCGGTGCATGGCTCATCTGGCAGGCGGTGCGGGAAGACAGGGCCTGGTGGTGGGCCGGGCTCGGCGTCGTTGCCTTGGGTATCTACGGCTTTGTGGCCGCCTTCCAGCCCGATGCCAATTTCGGCCGCGTCCTGGCTGCCTACGGGGGCGTATTCATTGTGGGCTCGCTAGTCTGGGGCATCGTCCTGGACGGCTTCAGGCCGGACCGCTGGGACCTTATCGGCGCGGCAGTGTCCCTGGCCGGAGTCGCGCTGATCATGTTCGCGCCCCGCCAGGGCTGACCTGGCAGCGCAGCGCTGACCCGCCGTCGTCAGCGTTGACTGTCGGCGTTTCGGCGCAGCAAGCGGGGAACACAAAGCCGTCCGCCCGGCGGGCCGTTGCGGCCCGCCGGGCGGACGGTTTACTTCAGGGGTACAGCGCTGGCGGGGCGGAAACTACGACGCCGGCTCCGCCCCCACCTTGGCAGGTTCAGTTTCAGGGGCGGTCCCGACGGCGTGCCCGGCGCCGGGGCCACCCTTGCGGTAGCGCCATACACCGATTCCCACCACGATCGCGGCCAGGGCGAGCGACAGCATGAGCGACTCGCGGGTGGTGTCCAGGATCATCATGCCGATGACGAGCGCGACGATGCTCGCGATCGCGAGCCAGGTCAGGTAGGGGAACAGCCACATCTTCAGGGCGAGGTCCTTGGCGGCCGCACCCATCCTCTTGCGGAGGATCAGCTGGGACGAGGCGATCACCAGCCAGACGAACAGGGCGATGGCGCCGGACGTGTTCACCAGGAACAGGAACACCGTGTCCGGAGCGATGTAGTTCAGTCCCACGGTGACGAAGCCGACCACCGTGGAGGCCAGCACGGCTGCGGCCGGCACACCGCGCTTGGAGATCTTTGTCCAGGACTTGGGCGCATCGCCGCGGGTGGACAGTGAGAAGAGCATGCGGCTGGCCGTGTAGAGGCCGGAGTTCAGGCAGGACAGCACGGAGGTAAGCACCACGACGTCCATGATGGTGCCGGCGCCCGGGATCCCGAACAGTTCAATGACGGCCACATAGGGGCTCTTGGCAACGTTCGCCGAGTTCCACGGCAGCAGCGTGACCACGATGGCGATGGAGCCGATGTAGAACACCAGGATGCGCCAGACGGTGGACTTGACGGCCTTCTTGACGGCGTCGACCGGGTTCTCGGATTCGCCGGCAGCGATGGTGGCGATCTCCGCTCCGAAGAAGGCGAAAACTACCACGAGGATGCCGGCCAGCACGGCGCCCGGTCCGTTCGGCAGGAAGCCGCCGTTGCCCACCAGGTTGCTGAGCCCCGGGGCCGGAACGCCCGGGACGAGGCCGAGGATTGCTGCGACGCCGAAGACCAGGAAGAGGATGATGGCGGCCACCTTGATGGAGGCGAACCAGAACTCGAACTCACCGTATGACTTCACGGATCCGAGGTTGGTGAGAGTGAGCAGCACCATGAGGATCAGGGCCCAGACCCACTGGTCGATGCCGGGCACCCAGCGGTGCATGATGGCCGCGCCGGCCGTGGCCTCGATGCCCAGCACGATGATCCAGAACCATGCATACAGCCAGCCGATGCTGAAGCCCGCCCAGCGGCCGAGTGCCTTGTCAGCGTACGTGGAGAAGGATCCCGTCTCGGGGTGGGCGGCGGCCATCTCGCCGAGCATCCGCATGACCAGGATGACCACGATTCCCGCAGCCATGTACGCCAGCAGGATGCCGGGCCCGGCCTGCTGGATCGCGGCGCCGGAGCCGACGAACAGCCCTGCCCCGATGACGCCTGCGATGGCGATCATGGAAAGGTGCCGGGGTTTCAGGGATTTCGACAGTTGCTGGTCAGCGTGCATGGATGCGCCGTCCTCTTGTTGATTTAAGGTCTTTGGCTGTGGGCCGGAGCCGGCAGGGGCGTGTGCCGCGTCCCACATGGTGCGTCTCACACTAGGTGAGCAGTGGTCGGCGAAGTCTTATGCAGTCGCACAGTTTACGTCCACCGAAACCGGGCAGGTTCCCAGGCCGAGGCACCGGGGGGCAACTTTGGTTGTCCGTTATGCACTTTTGTAACCGAGCGGAAATGTTGGCCCTGCAGGGTGGAACTACGCCGCGACGCTGAAGAATCGCTCTGTCACCTTAGCAAGAGCGTGGGGGTCCTCCACGCCGCACAGTTCCCGGGCGGAGTGCATGGACAGGAGGGGCACGCCCACGTCGACGGTTCTGATGCCCAGCCGCGTGGCCGTCAGCGGTCCAATCGTGGAGCCACACGGCATCACGTTGTTGGAGACGAACTCCTGGTACGGAACGTCCGCTTCACCGCAGAGCCGCGCCCAGAGTGCGGCACCCGCTGCGTCCGTGGCGTACCGCTGGTTGGCGTTGATCTTCAGCAGCGGCCCGCCGTTCAGGACGGGGCGGTTGACGGGATCGTGCCGCTCGGGATAATTCGGGTGGACGGCGTGGCCGGCGTCGGCAGAAACACAGAACGACCCCGCAAACGCCTGCCGCCGCTGGCTCGCCGAAGCTCCGAGGCCGTCTGAAATGCGGACCAGGATGTCCTCAAGGACGGGCCCACAGGCACCTGAGCGTGACGCCGAGCCGATTTCCTCATGGTCGAAGGCAGCCAGCACGGCGATCGGTGCCCGCCCTCGGCTGTGATCCGCACCGGCGGTTGAGTCTGCCGAGGCGTGCGCGATCAGAGCCACCAGGCCGGCGTGCGTCGCCGAAAGGTTGTCCAGGCGGCCGGAGGCAAAAAACTCATTCTTCGCCCCGAAAACCGCCGGTGGCTGCGTGTCCGCAATAACGACGTCGTACCCGCCGATCTGCGCGGGGTCAATGGCGCCGTTGCCGCTGACGCGCTCGGCCAGCAGCCCCAGCAGATCCTCGCCGGCCGGGTCGCCGAGCCCGAAGATCGGGTTCATGTGCTGCTGCTTGTCCAGGGTGAGGCCCTCATTCACCGCCCGGTCCAGATGGATGGCCAGCTGCGGAAAACGCAGGAGCGGGCCAGTGGCGGTGAGGTGCTCGGTGCCATCGAGCAGAACAAGACGCCCGGCAAGCTGCAGTTCACGGTCCAGCCATGAGTTCAGCAGCGGCCCGCCATAGATTTCCACGCCGGCCTGCAGCCAGCCGAACTTTCCGGTGGTGGGCCTGGGCTTGAGTTTGAACGACGGGGAATCTGTGTGGGCGCCCAGGATGTTGAAGCCCGTGGTGGGGCCGGCGCCTTCCGGGGTCACCCATGCGATCAGTGCCCCGTCCCGGACAACGTAGAACCTGCCGGCCCCCTCCTCCCACTCTTCCAGTTCGGACAGCTCGGAGAAGCCGGCCTCATCCAGCCGGCGTGCCGCCTCGTGCACCGCATGAAAGCTCGACGGCGACGCACTGACGTAGTCGCCCAGGTCCCGGATGTGGTCTGTGGCAGAGGAGTGGAGAGGCATGGCTCCGAGTCTAGCGCCGCCCTAGACTGTGACGTTGAGCCCGGCCGTGTATCCGGCCGACACCGACCCTGACATGGTGGCCAGCTGGTAGATGCCTCCGTCGTCACCAAAGACGTTGTCCGACTGCAAGGTGGTGTTGGGGAAGTTCCGGGCGCTGGTCTCGTAACCGGAGGAGGCGTACACCGCCTTGCAGGCGGCGTCGGTGAGCGCGATCTGCGAGACCGCCAGGACCTGCCCGGCCGCGGTGGCGTTGTTCATGGATTCGAAGACTTCGAAGTGGATGTGCGGCCAGCGGCCGTTGTAGGCACCCGGGTAGATCGTCTTGAAGGTGACCTGGCCGTTGGCGTCCGCCTCCTGCACGCCGCGGAGGTAGTTCTCGTTTTCCAGCCCGGAGTCGTACAGGGAGTACTTTCCGTCCCGGTCACAGTGCCAGGCATAGACGGCGGCGCCCGCCAGCGGAACACAGCCGTTGGCGTTGTCGAGCAGCGTCAGCGTGACGGTCAGCGGCACGCCGTCGACCTTCGTGGTTGAGGTGCCGAAGCTGGCCGTGATGTCCTGCCGCACCACGCCGGACGCCTCCAGGGCGTTCGGCCCGTTGGACCCGTCGCCAGGGTACGGTCCGGCCGTTTCCTGCGGAATCTCCACGCCGCACTCGGCGATCGCACGGGTCACCGTTGGGCTCGCGGTGGCGGTGGCAGCAGCGGAAGCCGCGGGCGCCGTCGTCGTTGCCGTGGATGCCGCGCCGGCGGACGTTGTTCCGGCAGGGGAGGAAGCACCGGCGGTGGATCCGCCCGGCGTGCACGCCGCCAAGGCGGCGGCCGCTGTCCCGGCGCCAAAGAACATGCCCAGGGAGCGGCGGGTCATCAGCGTGGAGAGGTCGAACTCGAGGCCGCGGTCATGGTTGGGGTGTGGTTCGTGCTGGGGCAGCCCGCCAGGGGCGTCTGATGTGGTCATGGATCTATGAAACGCCAGGCGGCTATGGCCGGCATAGGGCAATCCTGTGAGGAAGCTGTGTTCGGCGGAAGCCAGGCCTGCAACGGTTCAGTAATCGGGATTGCTGGGCGTCACGAGCCCGGTTTCGTAGGCGTAGACGACTGCCTGGACACGGTCCCGGAGGTGCAGCTTTGTGAGAATCCGCCGGACGTGCGTCTTGACCGTGGCTTCCGAGAGGAAGTACCGGTGCGCGATTTCGGCGTTGGACAGCCCCTCGGCCATCGCTTCCAGCATCTCGGTTTCCCGCGGTGTGAGGTCCTCCAGCAGAGGATCCCGGTGCGCCGGCGCCGCGGGAACTGCCGGTGCTGTGCCGCCGGAAGCGGCACCCGCACCGTCGCCGCGGACGTAGGTGTCCAGCAGGCGCTGGGTGACGCGGGGTGCCACGACGGCATCGCCGCTGGCCACCACGCGCACTGCCTGGACGAGCTCGGTCGGTGCCACGTCCTTGAGTAGGAAGGCTGATGCTCCGGCCTGCAGCCCGGCGAAGGCGTACTCGTCGAGGTCGAAGGTGGTGAGGATGATGATCCTGGACCGCGAGCCGGAACCGGTGATGGCGCGGGTGGCCTCGATGCCGTCCACGACCGGCATCCGCACGTCCATGAGGACGACGTCCGGCTCCAGTTCGCGGACCTGCATGACGGCCTCAGCCCCGTCGGACGCCTCGCCCACCACCTCGAGATCCTCTTCGCCCTCCAGGATGAGCCGGAAGCCCATCCGCAGCAGCGGCTGGTCGTCGGCCAGCAGGACCCGGACCTGTCCGGTTTCGCTCATTCTTCCCCCTTGTTGCCGTTCAGCGTCAGGACGGCCCGCACACGCCATCCGCCGCTAACGGTCCGCCCCGCCTCCACCGTACCCCCGTAAATCCCCGCCCGTTCCTTCATCCCGGTGAGGCCCTGTCCGGTGCCCAAACTGCCCGCGGCGGTCTCCGCGGCTGCTCCCCTGCCGTCGTCGACCACTTCAATGCTGACCGTGGAGCCGTCCCGCAGCACCGTGACGTCCACACGGCTCAGTGCCCGGCCGTAGCGCAGCACATTGGTCAGTGACTCCTGCACTATGCGGTAGACCGTCAGCTGGAACGCGGCGTCGGCCGGCAGCGCAGGCCCGGTGTGGGAGTAGTGCACGGGGAGGCCGGCCGTGCGGAAGCCGTCGAGAAGCTTGGCGAAGCTGTCCCCGGTGGCCAGCGGCTGGCGGGGAGCCTGCCCGGCGGAGGCGTCGTCGCGCAGGACACCGAGGACCCGGCGCATGTCCGCCAGCGCCATCCGTCCGGTCCTGGACAGTTCGGCCAGCACGTCCGCGGCGCGGTCAGGATCCTTCTTGACTACGACGGCGGCCCCGTCGGACAGCGTGACCATGACGGTCAGCGAGTGGGCCACTATGTCGTGCATTTCCCGTGCGATGCGGTTCCGCTCGTTGACGGAACCGAGACTGGCGGCCTGGGCTGCCCATGCAGCGACCTCCTGCTCATGCTCACGGCGCTGGCGCACCGAGATCCCGATGCCGGTGGCGACGATGTTGGACAGCGCGATGCTCGTTCCCGCGGCAATGCTGGAAATCAGTTGAAATTCCTGGGGTGACGACGCGTGGGCCGGCAATTCCCTTTCCAGCGGACCCACAGCCGCGAAGAAGTACAGCAGCGCCAGCGGTGCGGTCGCCAAGGCCAGCGTGATCAGCGCGAACCGCCTGGTGTGGACCACGGCTACGGCGTAGAGGGAGAACCATAGACCTGCCGAAACGTTGGATCCCCAGGGGTGCAGCAGCGTGACGGCCACCTCCACCGCTGCGATGAACGCCACGAGGGCAACAGGATGGCTCCGCCGGAACAGCAGGGACACTGCGACGGCAACGAGCAGGCCCGTCGCCAGCCATCCGCCGCCGCGCACCGCGTCAACCATCGTAGGTGTCACCAGCAGCAGGTAGCAGCCGGTGACCACAGCGTCCATGAGGCGCGGATGCCGGTGCAGGTAGCGGCGGAGACGGCCGCGGCGCCGGGCGGCAATATCAGCCAGGGACGCGCCGGCCAGGCCGGCCGGCGCGTCCTTCACGGGTACAGCTTCAATCATGAGGCGAGGCCGGTATGGGCCTACACATCCCGCTTTTTCAACAGGACCATGGCGAGGACCAGCGGCACCACTACCCAAGCACCCAGCACGAGCGCCGCCTGCCAGACTTCGAGCGTGTCCGGGACGTGCTCCACCGCCGTCAGCGCATTGATGGTGTTGCCCGGCAGGTACTTGCGGGCTTCTTCGAAGAACTCGCCGGGAATCAGCTGGAAGGCGATGGGGGCCACGAAGAACAGGCCCACGAGGCTCATGATGCCGCCGGCCGAGTTCCGGACCAGGGTGCCCATGGCCATGCCGATGGCGGCCACCGCGGCGACGTAGACGCTGTTCACGAGCAGCAGCTTGACGGACTGTGCGCTGCCCAGGTCCAGCTTGAGTCCGTAGTTATCCAGGATGGGGACCGATACAAGGCCTGCGATGTAGGTGGACACGGCGGTCAGGACAAAGGCGCTGACCATTACCACCACGAGCTTCGCGAGGAAGGCGGGGATCCGCTTGGGCACGGCGGCAAAAGTGGAGCGGGCCATTCCCGTGGTGAATTCCGAGCTCATCAGCAGCACGCCGAGTGAGCCGAGGATCAACTGCGCGAAGGCGATGCCGGAGGTGGGAACGGTGACGGCCAGGTCCCCGCCCTGGGCTGCCATGGCTTCAGCCGCCGAGGGGTCGGAAGCGGCCGCATCAGCAAACTGGCCGGTTCCCCACGCGGAGAGGGCACCGAAGCCCACCATGACCACGGCGGTGGAGGCGAGCAGGATCAGGGTGGACAGAAGCGTGCGGAACTTGATGAATTCCGAGTTCAGGACGCGGACGAAGCTGGGACCCGGTCCCGGGCGGGCGTTGCCGGCGGTGTGGGCGGGGCCGGTGCTGCCGGACCCGGGTTGGACGTAGGTTGATGTGCTCATGGCTTTAGTTGCCTCCGGGCTGGGCGGGAACAGGGGCTCCCGTGGTGATCAGCGAGTGGTATTCGACCTCATCCTTGGTCAGTTCCATGTAGGCCTCTTCGAGGCTGGCCTGCAGGGGAGTGAGTTCGTAGATCATGACGCGGTTGTCCAGCGCTGCGCGTGCGATCTTGCGGGGGTCCAGGCCCTTGACCTCAAGGAGTTCATGGTCCTGCACCTCAATGGAGACTCCGTTTCCGGCGAGGACGTTCATGAGCTGATCCGGCTGGTCGGTGCGGACGCGGGTCCTGCCCTGGCCGTTGCCGGTGATGATGTCCTTGATGGGTGCATCGGCGATGATCTTGCCGCGTCCGATCACGATCAGGTGGTCTGCCGTCAGGGCCATCTCGCTCATGAGGTGGCTGGAGAGAAACACCGTGCGGCCCTCGGAGGCCAGGTACCTGACGAGGTTGCGGACCCACACGACGCCCTCTGGATCGAGGCCGTTGACAGGTTCGTCCAGGATGATGGTCTGCGGGTCGCCCAGCAGCGCGGCGGCGATGCCGAGGCGCTGCCCCATGCCGAGGGAGAAACCCTTCACCTTCTTCTTGGCGACGTCGCCCAGGCCCGTCATCTCGATGACTTCACGGACGCGCTTCTTGGGGATGCTGTGAGTGGCGGCCATCGCCAGCAGGTGGTTGTAGGCCGAACGCCCCGTATGGACAGCCTTGGCGTCCAGCAGGGCGCCGATTTCACGCAGTGGGGCCGCGTGCCGGGCGAAGGGTACACCGTTCACGGTGACCGTTCCCGCCGTCGGCCTGTCCAGCCCCATGATCATGCGCATAGTGGTCGATTTGCCGGCCCCGTTGGGGCCCAGGAAGCCGGTGACCCGTCCGGCCTGGACGGTGAAGTTGACGTTGTCGACGGCGGTTTTGTCGCCGTAGACCTTCGTCAGGCCTTGTGCCTCAATCATGGAAGCGGTCCTTTGCGTGCTGCGGAGTGCCGGTTGGTGTGCACTGTCCACGCTACCGAGGCCTTCGGCCGATTTCGCCGGTCTCAGGGATGATTCAGGGTTGATTCAGGGTCCCCGGTGTCATCCGGACGGATGAGCCTCAGCCATCGCCGTGGGGTGAGTAGTAGGTCAATGCACCGAGTTTGAGGCTGAATTCGGCCACCCTGACGCCGGGCACCGTTTCGCCGTCCACGGCGAGCACCATCGGTGCCGAGCCGGCTTCAATCCGCACATGAGTGGCCTCCCTCAGGTGCGTGAGTCGGGACGTGCCCACGGTGCCTGTCAGTACCGACCACAGCATGCGGACGCGGGCGAAGGATTCATCCGCCGAGATCATCCTGACGTCCAATACGCCGTCATCCAGCACCGGGCGAAGCAGCGGGGCGTGGTCCCTTGGGTAATAGCGGCCGCGGCCCAGATACATGATCCACACTTTGTGCCGCACCCCGTCCACGACGATGGTGATGGGCTTTTCGACGGCGAACGTCCGGAACATCGCCACCACACCTGCCAGCGGTTTGCCGAGTGCCGGCTGAAGCTGCTCGCGCCGGCGGACCAGGTTCGGGTAGAGGCCGATGCTGGCAGTGTTGAGCATGATGAGCTCTGCCCTTTCGGGGTCGTCCGCCAGTCCCCGCTCAACCCTGACGATGCCCACGTCCGCCCGGGCCGCCTGGCCTTCGGTGGCGGCTGCGACCGCATCCCTCAGCGACTGCGTCCCGGCGTCGCGGGCAAAGTGGTTGAGGGTTCCGCCGGCAAGTACCAGAAGGGGCAGATTGAGCTGGATGGCGGCGGCCGCAGCGGTGCCGACCGTCCCGTCGCCTCCCCATACGCCCAGCGCGCGGATGCCGGGCCTGGTAGCAGCCACTTCCATCTGTTGGGCCACATCATGCTCGGGCTCGATGGTAGTTATATGCGCCAAAGGGAATACTTCCCGGAGGGCTGCCGCAGTCTCCTCGGTGAACGAGCCGCCCAGCGTATTGACGGCGATACTGAGACCCTCACCCCCGGGCAGCTTCGCCGCTTCGCCGCGGCTCCTCGTTGTGGGCGGAAACGGCGGACGGACGGGCCACCACGTCCGGGTCACGAGGGCGGCGCAGGCACCAATGGCCGAGCCGAAAAGAACATCGGACGGCCAGTGCGCTCCTGTATGCACCCGGGAGTATGCAACGCCCGCGGCGATGGGAGCCACGGCTGCCCCCAAAGCCGGCTGGACGAAACCTGTGCCCAGTGCGAAGGCAACTGCCGACGCCGAATGGCCCGACGGCATCGAGGAACTCGTTGGCTGCGGATGCACGAAACGGAACACCGGCAGGTGCTCGGGCAGGGGGCGTGTGCGGGGCAGCAAAGTCTTGAAGCCGAGGTTGGTGACGGCCGATGCCACCCCTTGGGCAAGAAGGCCGTGAACGGCTGCCCTGCGGGTGCGTCCTGGAACAAGGGCGGCCACGGCGGCGACGCCGAACCAGAGCTTGCCCTTGTTCGCGGACGCGGACAGCCGGCGAAAGAAGACGTCGTGGTGGCCGCCCGGGAAGGCCGAGATCAACCGCAGCAGTGCACGGTCCAGGCCAGCCACCCAGCCCGGGCCCCTTCGCAGCATTCTTCGCATTTCCCCACCCTACCGCCGGCGCCCGCGGGGCTACTTCCGGGAAGAAAGCGGTTTGGCCACCCCGGCAAGCAGCAGTGCCACCAGGATGGGGGCACCGATGGCCAGGAGTGCCAAGTGGATTCCGGTGAGGTCGCCCAGATAGCCGAGCAGCGGCGGGCCGGCAAGGAAGGCCACGTATCCGATGGTGGAAACGACCGACACCCGTGCCGCCGCGTGTTTCGGATCATCCGCCGCGGCGGACATGCCCATGGGGAACGCCAGGGCGGCTCCGACGCCCCACAGCGCCGCCCCGACGGCGGCCAGCCAGACGTTGCCGGCGAAGACGAACAGCCCAAGCCCGGCAGCCGCCGCAGCCATGCTGGACCGCAGCACCGCCACGCGTCCATACCGGTCAATCACGCTGCCGCCAAAGAACCGCATGCCCGTCATGGCCAGGACAAACAGGGCAAACAGCAGCGCGCCGGTGGACTCCGACGTGCCGAGGCCGTCAACGGCGGCTTTCGCGATCCAGTCGTTGCCGGCACCCTCGGTCAGCGTGGCACCGAGCACCACCACGCCAATCAGCAGGGTCCGTGAGTCACGCCAGGCGGAGGGGCCACGGTCCGGTTTCGTCTCGTCGGCGGACTGCGCCTGCGGTGCGGGATGCGGAAGAAAATAGCGCGGCGTGATGAAAGTCAGGACGGCAACCACCCCGGCGATGACCAGCAGGTGCTGGGGCAGGCCGACTCCCAACCCGGAAAGCCCGGCACCGATGAGTGCCCCCACAAAGGCGCCGCCGCTGAAGGCCGCATGGAACTTGGGCATGACCGTGCGCCTCAGGCGATGTTCGACGTCGGCGCCTTCAACATTCTGGGAAACATCCCACAGGCCGATGCCTATGCCAAAAAAGAACAGTGCCACAGCGGTGCCCGGAACCGACTCCGCCAGAAGTGAAACTGAGATTGCCACCGCGGCCAGCGCGGCCAGAAAACCGCTGGCCCGCACGCTGTTCGACGTGCCGATCCGTCCGATGACGTGCCCTGCCGTGGGCAGGGCGATCAGTGAGCCGACCGCGGTGCACAGCAGCAGCGTCCCCATCTGACCGGACGAAATGTGAAGAGTCTCCGTGACCGCCGGGATACGCGCCGCCCAGCTGGCGAAAACCAGGCCGTTGGCGCCGAAAATGATAAACGTGGCGATGGCTGCGGAAGATACCTGCCGGTCGACAAGCTGCTGGGTGGTAGTCATTGGATAACTCTAGCGATGCCCCGCCCACTGCAAGGCCTGCAGGCAGCCCCGACGCTCCCTCACCTTTCGCCTCAAAACAGCCAACCCTCCCGCACATCCCGCGGGAAATCCCGCAGCCCTCCCGCACTTTTCACAGGAAATCCCGCAGCCCTCCCGCAGTTAGGGCGAGGGGCGCTGCAGAATCTGCGGGAGCGTCCGGCGGAAGGCGTCAGGATCTGCGGGAGCGTGTGCCTCTTACCGGGCGCGCTCTACCCGCTTTTCGTCCCACACGGGCTCCGCGGATTCGTAGACCCGGCCGTCGGAACCGAACACCATGAACCGGTCGAAGGTTCGGGCGAACCAGCGGTCGTGCGTCACCGCCAGGACGGTGCCTTCGAAGTGGTCGATGGCCCGCTCGAGCGCCTCCGCAGAGTGCAGGTCCAGGTTGTCCGTCGGCTCGTCGAGCAGCAGGAGCGTGGCGCCGGAGAGCTGCAGCAGCAGGATCTGGAAGCGAGCCTGCTGGCCGCCCGAAAGGGATTCGTACTTCTGCTCTGACTGGCCCGCGAGCCCATAACCGTCCAGCGCCCCGGCGGCCGCTTCGCGGGCGAGGCCGGAGCGGTGTTCGTCGCCGCGGTGCAGGATTTCGAGCAGCGTCTTGCCAAGCAGGTCAGGTCGGACATGGGTCTGGGCGAAGAATCCCGGACGGATGCGGGCGCCGAGCTTCACCGTGCCTTCGTGCGGCACTTCGGCGATTTCGACGTCGGACACCGGCAGGTGCTCCCGCTCCGGGTCGGTGCCGCCGGTGGCGAGCAGGCGGAGGAAGTGGGACTTTCCGGATCCGTTGGAACCCAGAACGCCCACCCGGTCGCCGAACCAGATTTCAGTGGAAAACGGCTTCATAAGGCCGGTCAGCTCGAGCTTTTCCGCGACCACGGCGCGTTTTCCGGTGCGGCCGCCCTTCAGCCGCATCTGCACGTTCTGTTCGATCGGCAGGGCCTCGGGCGGCCCGACTTCCAGGAACTTCGCAAGGCGCGTCTGGGCCGCGTGGTAGCGGTTGGCCATGTCCGAGCGGAACGCGGCCTTGTTCTTGTACATGTTGACGAGTTCCTTGAGCTTGACGTGCTCCTCGTCCCAGCGTTTGCGCAGCTCCTCGAAGCGGGCGTTGCGGTCGGCACGGGCCTCCACGTAGGAGCCGAACCCGCCGCCGTGCACCCAGGCGCCGGCACCGTTGATGCCCGGCTCCAGCGTGACGATGCGGCTGGCGGCGTTGTTCAGCAGCTCCCGGTCGTGGCTGATGAAGAACACCGTCTTCTTGGACTCGTTGAGCTTGGCCTCGAGCCAGCGTTTGCCCGGGACGTCGAGGTAGTTGTCCGGTTCGTCCAGTAGCAGCAGTTCGTCGGGACCGGCGAAGAGCGCCTCCAGCACCAGTCGCTTCTGCTCGCCGCCGGAGAGGCTCGACGCCGGGCGGTGCTGTGCGCGGTCGAACGGAAGCCCCAGCGCTGCCATGCAGACTTCGTCCCACACGGTCTCGACGTCGTAGCCGCCGGCGTCGCCCCAGTCCACGATCGCCTGGGCGTACTGCATCTGGGTGGGCTCGTCGTCGTGCTCCAGCATGGCCAGTTCGGCCTCGTCCACTGCACGGGCAGCGGCAGCCAGTCCTGCCGGGGCCGCCGAGACCAGGAGGTCCTTGACTGTGGAGTCGTCCCGGACCTGGCCGACGAACTGGCGCATGATGCCCATGTTCCCGGACCGTCCGATGACGCCTTCATCCGGGGTGAGGTCGCCGGAGATGATGCGGAACAGGGTGGTCTTGCCGGTGCCGTTGGGTCCGATCAGCGCTGTCTTGGTGCCGTCTGGGACTTTGAATGTCACCCCGTTCAGCAGCTGGGTGCCGTCGGAGAGGAAGTAGTCGATGCCGGAAACGTCAATATGGGCCACTGATCAATCTTCCCACGGCCGCCTCCATCCCTCCCTCACATCCCGTCGCCTTCGGCCGAACCCTCCCGCAGTGAGTGCGGGAGGGTTGGCTGGAAGGCTGCGAAAGCTGAGGGAGGGTCCGGGTTAGCCGGCGGCTGTGAGGAACTTCTTCAGGAGCGGCCCGGACGTTGTGGCCCCGAGGCCGCCGTCCTCCACAAAGACGGCCACAGCCAGGTCGCCGTGCGTCGCGATGATCCAGGCGTGCGTCTTCGGCGGGTTGTCGTCGCCGAATTCTGCCGTGCCCGTCTTGGCACCCACGGGTGCGCCGGGGACTTCGGCGAGGAATCCGGCGTGGCCCGAGGTCACCACGGCGCGCATCATGTCAGCGAGGGACGCGGCTTCCGCCTTGGTCAACGGTTTTTCCGCCGCCGGGGCGGGAGCCTCGGCGGTAACGGTCGACGACGGCGCGGCACCGTCTGCGGGCGGTGCACTTGCCGTCTCGCTTGGCGATGGGGACGGCGCCGTGGCGGCGTCCGGGTTGAGGACCAGCACCGGCGAGACCGGCGCGCCCTTTGCTACCGATCCTGCCATGACGGCGGCAGCCAAAGGCGACATCAGCACCTTGCCCTGTCCGATCATGGCTGCAGCGTGGTCAGTGCCTTCGGCTTCACCGGGAACGGACCCAAGGAACGCGTCGGCCCCCAGTTTCGGAGCCTCAACCGCCACACCGAGGGACGTGGCCGCAGACTCCAGCTCGGCCTGGGTCACCTTGTCCCGTGCCGCCATGAACGCGGTGTTGCAGGAGTGCGCAAAGGCGTCGCGCAGCGTCACCGAACCCAGCGAGTCCTTGGGGTAGCCCTCGGCGTTCTTGAACGTGCGCCCGTCCACGGTGAGCGTGGGCGTACACTCCACCTTCGACTCCGGGGTGAACCCGTTGCGCAGCATGGCCAGGGAATCCACCACCTTAAACGTGGAACCGGGTGCATACTGCCCCAGCATGGCGGTGTTGTAGCCGTTGCTTCCTTCACCCGAGGCCGCGGCCAGAACGGCTCCCGTGGACGGACGGAGGGCCACGATGGCGGAGGCAGGCTTGACGTCTGCCAGCGTGTCCTCGGCAATCTGCTGCAGCTTGGGGTCGAGGGTGGTCTTGAGCGGTGTCCCGGCCGTGGCCTGGATCTCGAAGACCGTTCGGCGCGGGTCGGTGGCTGCATCCCGGATCTCCGCGGCGGTGAGGTCGGCGCGCTGGACCCGTATGACAATGCCGTCCGTGCCGCGGAGCTGGGCGTCGTACTGCTGCTGCAGCCCTCCGGTTCCGATCACGTCGCCGGCGGTCAGGGCGCCGTCGGACTTTTCGATCTGTTCCGCACTGGCCTCACCCACGGTCCCAAGGACGGCACGGGCGAAGTTGCGCGTGGGGGCGAGGGGCAGCGAATCCTTGATGGCCCGGCCACCCGGAATGGCCGCGATCTCCGCGTCGGTCACGGCGCGCCCGGCGGTGTCACGGAGGGTGATCGCGGATGCGAAGGCTTCAGGTCCGGAAGCCTCGACCTGCTGGACGTAGGCGGCGGGGTCCGCGCCCACGAGTTTTGCCAGTTTCGTGGCCGAATCGGCTGCGTCCGCAGTGCCTAGCTGCGGCTTGTCGATGCCGACGTTGATCACGGGCCGGTAGGTAACGAGCTGGACGTCCTGGACACCCAGGATGTCTGCCCGCTGTGGAGACTGGGTGGCTTTGCTGAGGATTTCGCCTTCGGCGAGGTCCGGCACGAGCATTCCCGGGGACCACACGGTCAGCCACTTGTCGCCCGACTTCCGCAGTTGGGCGTTGACTGTGTACTTCCATTCGCTGGACTCAATCTTCCAGCTGTAGTTCAAGGGGATTTGGGCAGTGTCCCCGTCGAGCTGGAGCTCACCCGTGTCGACGGCCGGCTTGATCGGCTGGAGCGCCTTGAATACCTGGTTCAGGTGGTCGTTGGCGACGGTGGAGTCGCGGCCGTCAAACGCCACCGGGCGCACGTCCAGCCCTGCTACGGCCGAGGCGAGTTGCTTGGCGGCAGCCTCGGCGCCGCCCCGGCCGTCGTCGCAGGCGACCAATGCCGTGCCAAGTATCAGTCCAATGAGAGCGAGCGAAAGATTTTTGGTGTTCCCCATGGCGTCATTATCCCCCGAGGGGAGACGTGTGCCTGTCACGCCACCCAGGAACACCCAGGAGCGGCCGGCAACCGGGCAAAACCCTCCGCCGCTTGAGGCGCGAACGGACACGTGGTGCCCCGGGATCCGCCGCCAAGGGGGCTTAACTGCCCGTTCGCGCTCCGTCGGGTCAGATGCCGAGCGCGGGAACGTCCAAGCCGAATATGTCTCTTAGTGCATATTTCGCCGCATGGAATCCGGGCATCCCCGTGACACCCGGGCCCGGCGGCGTGGACGAGGAACACAGGTACACGCCGCGGGCAGGCGTCCGCCACGGGACCGGCGACACGACGGGACGCTGCAGCAGGCCGCGGACGTCCAGCAAGCCAGCGCTGAAGTCGCCGCCGATGTAGTTCTCGTTGTAGGCCGCCAGTTCGGCGGCGGTGGTCACCTTGTATTGGAGCACCACGTCCCTGAAGCCGGGGGCGAAGCGCTCCAGCTGGTCAATGACTGACTGACCCATGTCCACCGCGGAGCCCGGGGGAACATGGCAATAGCTCCAGAGGATGTGCTTGCCGGCCGGCGCCCGGCTGGCATCCACAGACGAGGGCTGAGACACCAGAACATACGGCCGCTCGGGATGCCGGCCCTCCGCAACCTCGTGTTCGGCCTGCGCTATTTCGGCCCGCGTTCCGCCGACGTGGACGGTGCCGGCGGCGGCGAGGCCCGGGGCCGCCCAGGGCACGGGGCCGGACAGGATGAAGTCCACCTTGCAGGCGGCGCTGCCGAAACGGTAGGAGTCCAGTGATCGGCGGTAGGACGCGGGCAGCCGGCTCCCCGCAATCCGGGCAAGCGCCGGCGGTGCAACATCCAGCAGGACAGCCTTGGCGGGCTCAAGTTCCGCCAGCGAGGTGACGGTGAATCCTGGCTGGATTGTTCCCCCGTGCGCCTCAATATCCTTCACCATCGCAGCGGCAATCGCCGACGACCCTCCCACGGGAATGGGCCACCCGTCCCCGTGGGCGAGGGCAGTCAGGAGGAGACCCGCTCCCGCTGCCGCAAGGGACGGCAGGCGCCCCACCGCGTGGGCCGCCACCCCGCTGATGAGGGCCGGTGCCAGGTCCCGCCGGAACCTGAGATTCCAGAGCGGCGATCCCTGTTCGAGTGTCCGGATGCCCAGGACTGCGGCGGACAACGGATCGGACGGGATCCGCAACAGCTGGTCCGATGTGGTCTCGACGATCCCATCCAAGCGCCTGACCAGCGGCGCCATGAGCCTGCGGTAGGCGCGGCCGTCACGGCCCAGTTCGTCGGCGGTACGGTCCAGGGAGCGATATGCCAGTGCTGAGCGCGCACCGTCCAGCGGCGAACCAAACTGGATTTTGGGCAGCGCCAGCCCGATGCGCCGCGGCAGTTCGAACGCCTTGAAAAACGGCGAGGCCAGTGCCATGGGGTGCACGGCGGAGCACACGTCGTGCCAGTGGCCCTCCTCGATGACCTGCGACGTCCGGGTGCCGCCGCCGATCTCTGCCGCCGCCTCGTACACATGCACCTTCAGCCCGGCGCGGGCCATGACCACGGCCGCTGCGAGGCCGTTTGGTCCGGATCCGACGACGGCGACATCAGGCACCGCGGGCTGCCGTCCGCCAGGGAAGTACTGACGCCGTCGGGCGCAGGGGATCCAGCCGCAGGCGGTCCGGTGCCTCATCGAACGGTCCTCCGTGAGGATCGTCGAGGAAATGGCGGCGGATGGGGTCGTATGTCGGGTCCCATATATCAAAGGCCACGCGCACCATGAGATATGCCGTTGCGAGCATATGTGCGGCCACAGCCAGGACGTAATAAGGCATGTCGATGTTGTGCTGTGAAACGCCGCCGCTGGTCACTTGGCCAAGATACATCCAGATGGCGGCCCAGTGCAGCCCTTCGATGCCCTGCCAGATGAGGAAGTCACGCCACCGCGGCCTTGCCAGGGCGAGCAGGGGGACCAACCAGATGACGAACTGGGGGGAGTACACCTTGTTGGTCAGGATGAAGGCCGCCACGATCAGGAAGGTCAGCTGCGCAAGGCGTGGCCGCGTTGGTGCAGTCAGCGCCAGCACGGCGATGAGGACGCAGGCCAGCAGGAAGAGGTTAAGGGCGAGCGTGTTGATGGCCTCGGGTGTGAGCACGGTCCACCGCACGCGCTCCGCCACGAGGTTATAGGCGAACCACGGTGAGCTGAATCCTGCCGGCCGGTCCTGCGTAAACTCGAAAAAGTACTTCCAGCCGGCCTGATCCCTTAGCGCAAAGGGGAGGTTGACGGCCAGCCATGTGCCTGCGGCCGCCACTGCAGGGACGACGAAAGCCCTGATTTTGCCGGTGCGCAGGGCCAGCAGGAAGATCGCCCCGAAGATCAGCACCGGGTAGAGCTTGGTCGCGGTCCCCAGCCCTATCAGGATGCCGGCCAGCGCCAGCCGGTCCCTTGAGAAGGAGTACATGCCCAGGGCCAGCAGGGCCACGGCCCACATGTCCCAGTTAATCACCCCGGCCAGGACGATGCCGGGTGCCAGGGCCACCATGGCCGCGTCCCACGGGCGGCGCCGGGTCATCCTCGCGGTCGCCAGCACGGTGACGATCCAGACAGCGGTTATCAGCGTCGCGTTGACGTCGAAGTACCCCAGGACCCGTGCCTCAGTGACCCCTGTCCCCGGGACCAGCCACGCCGTGGCGCCGGCAATGAGGCCCATCAGGACCGGATACTCGAAAAAGGTGCCCTCGGTAAAGAAGGGGAAGGCGCCGTCGCCCAGACCGCGACTGCGGAACAACTCGGGATAGTCGGAGTAGCAGGTGGAGTAGTACTGGGAGGGCGTTTCCCAGCCGTTGACCCGGCAGTAGCCCTTGATGGCGATCCCGGCCAGAGCAGCGAGCACGGTGAGGATGATCAGTACCCGCTCCACCGTGAAGAAGCCCGGAGCAACGATCCCAGGCGCCGAATGCCTTCCCAGGGGGCCACCGACCAGTTCCGTGAAGTTCCTCAGCATGCGGTCGCTCCTGCTTGGCACCACCAGGCGCGCACGCTGACGGTGGGGCGGCGGCTGAGTCTCCTGCATGGCTCCGAGCTTACCGGTGCATTCCAAGGCGCCACGAAACTCGAAGGCGGCAGAATCGGCAGGCGGAGCCGCTGATTTCTCTCGGCGGCGGAAGCCCGCGCACAGCCGCGCGGGCTCCCGGGCAATGCTGTGGCCGGTGCAGCCCATGAGACCTCCCTGTCGAGCGCAAAGGTGCTGATCGCTCAGCTCGCTGCGCGTCTCAGCGCAGGCTGCTCATTTGCTGATGCATCCGGGCGTAGACGTCTTCCCGGTTCTGGTCCAGCAGCTGGCTGTTGAACTGTTGCTGCCGGTCTGCCGCGGTAAGGCGGCTCAGGAGAAGCTCTTGGAGTTTGCGGAGCATTGGCGTTCACCTCCTTTCGGCTGGAGTTGGAGTTGGGCGAGTGGCAGGAAGCGCGGGGAATTTCCGGCATGACAAATAAGGCCATTTGAATCCGGAAAAAAATCGGCACAAATGGACAAAGGAATGCCCGGGAAATAGGGAAATGCGGCGCCAGAATGAAACGGAAGCGCTGAGACCCCAACAAGAAGCAGGTTCTGAATTATGGGGGCACTGCGCAGCGCCAGGATTCCGCCAAGTCAGACGGTCGAGGTCAGACCGCCGAGGTCAAGAGCCTCTCAAGCGGGGCAGGATCATCGTCCCGTAGCAGCTGGCCGGTGAGGACACCGGGGCAGGGTTCAGGAGACGGCGAGTCCGCGAAGAGGGCGCAGGCCAGCAACGGAGGCGGGGAACGCGGTGATGGTCATCTTCCATCCGCTAGTCAAAGTAATCATTTTCCCAACCTCCTTTTCTGCTCTGCCGTGTCCCGGCTGACTGGCCGGGCAACGTGCGCCCATGACCCCGGCAGATCGCTCTGGGGTCAGAAACAAAAGTACACCAGGAATGAGGCAGTTGACTACCTAATTCCCAAACAATTTTCAGACTATGTCTGAATGGGACAAAGTATTTGTTAGAGGCCCCAGCGGACAATAGCCGGCGTCCTTTTATCCCAGCCCAAAGTGCAGACTTTAGCGGTGCCGAGAATGAAGTGCCGGCCCTCTTCGGGGGCGAGTTCCAGCCACCGTGCTGTGAGGATGCGGGAGAAGTGCCCGTGCGCCACGATCAGGACGTTATCCAGACCCGACTCCAGGACCCTGGCCACGATCTTGTCCGCGCGGGCCGCCACGTCCTGCAATTTCTCACCGTTCGGAACTCCGTGGGTCCAGATCAGGTAGTCCGGGTTGTCCTTGCGGATCAGGTCCGAGCTGATGCCTTCGTAGTCGCCGTAATCCCATTCGACGGCCAGTGGTTCGTGCACGGCGTCGGGGAATCCGGCGAGTTCGGCGGTCCGGCGGGCGCGGCGGAGCGGTGAGGTCAGCACGAGGTCGAAATCCACGCTGTCCAGCACCTTGCGGGCTTCCACTGCCTGCTGTTCGCCTTCTACTGTCAGCGGCAGGTCGGTCAGCCCCGTGTACTGGCCGCTCTTGGACCACTCAGTTTCACCGTGCCGCAGGATCCAGAGCTGGGGACGGGCGATGTTGGCGGCGTTCACTTTAGGACTCCTCAGTTGGGGAAGGTTCGACGACGGCTGGAGGCTCTGCGGGACCGGACGCCGGGGGCTGGGGTGCTTCGGGTTCAGACTCAGGCTGCCGCGCCCACCACGCGCGCAGCTTCGACTCCGCGACGGACGGCTCCATCGGCCCGTTTTCCATCCGTTCCTCCAGCAGGAACTTGTAGGCCCGTCCCACGACAGGCCCGGGCCTGAGATCCAGGAGGGCCATGATCTGGGCGCCGTTGAGGTCCGGCCGTACGGCATCCAGGGACTCCTGCTCACGAAGCGCCGCGATCCGGTCCTCGAGGTCGTCATAGGCGAATGCCAGCCGCTCGGCCTTGCGCTGGTTGCGTGTGGTGACGTCCGACCGGGTCAGGCGGTGCAGGCGCTCCAGCAAAGGTCCGGCGTCGGTGATGTAACGGCGGACAGCGGAATCGGTCCACCCGGCGTCGCCATATCCGTAGAAGCGCATGTGAAGCTCCACGAGGCGCGCAACCGCCTTGATGGTGTCGTTGTCGAAACGGAGGGTCCTCATCCGCTTCGCGGTGAGTTTGGCGCCCACCATGTCATGGTGGCGGAAGCTGACCGCGCCGCCCGGTTCAAAACGGCGCGTAGCCGGCTTCCCGACGTCGTGCATCAGGGCCGCGAACCGCAGCACAAAATCGGGGCCGGGCACGGGGCCGTCCGCGTCGGTCTCCAGGGTGGCTGCCTGTTCGAGGACCTGGAGGGAGTGCTGGTAGACGTCCTTGTGGCGGTGGTGCTCGTCGGATTCGAGGCGCAGTGCGGACACCTCGGGCAGCACGAATTCGGCCAGGCCGGTGTCCACCAGCAGGTCCACGCCCACCCGGGGGTGGCGGCCGCAGATGAGTTTCACGAGTTCATCGCGGACCCGCTCGGAGGAAATGATGGCGATCCTGTCGGCCATCTGCGTCATCGCGAGACGAACATCGTCGTGGACGGAAACGCCCAGCTGGGATGCGAAGCGGGCAGCACGCATCATCCGCAGGGGATCGTCCGAAAAGGAAGCCTCGGGGGCGCCGGGGGTGGCCAGTACGGAGCCATGAAGATCGCGGACACCGCCAAAGGGATCCACCAGCTCCATCGAGGGCAGCCTCAGAGCCATGGCATTGATCGTGAAGTCGCGCCGCAGCAGATCATCGGTCAGCGAGTTTCCGAAAGCCACCACGGGCTTGCGGGACTCCGGATCGTAGGCCTCGGCGCGGTACGTGGTGATTTCGATCTGGAAACCGGCCTTGCGCATGCCGATGGTGCCGAAGGCGCGCCCGATCTCCCAGAAGTTGTCGGCCCACTTCTTAATGAGGGCGACCGTCTGGTCCGGCGTGGCGTCCGTGGTGAAATCAAGGTCGGGAGAGGTGCGGCCCAGGAAGAGGTCGCGGACCGGCCCGCCGACGAGCGACAGCTCATGTCCGGCGTCCACGAAACGCTGACCAAGCTCCAGGACCACCGGGTCCACCTGGAAATCGACGGTGTGGAGATCAGTCTTTTGATGTGCGTGCGCCATAGTTACTTAAGCTTGTCAGAAAACCCCGCCCAACCACACCAATCACGGTGATCGCGGGCATTTGGGCGGAAACGGCGTCATACGCAGTCCACCTTGAAGCCATGTTCCAGTCATCATCACGGGACAAGAGTCGTTAGAGTGGACCTCATGGCCCATCCAGTACCGAGCGCCCCCGGCAGGAGGACAAACCCACCGTTGCCGTCGGCAATCGGTGCACATGTCGCGCCTGCACCGCACTCGGCTCCGGCCTCCCTTCCGACCGTTGAGGAAGTCTCCGCCGGCGGCGTCGTGGTGGACACGTCCGACGACGAACTGCGGGTTGCGATCATCGCCCGCCTTAATAGGGGCGGACGTCTGGAATGGTGCCTGCCGAAGGGCCATCCGGAGGGCCGGGAAAACAACGAGCAGGCGGCCGTGCGCGAGATCGCCGAAGAGACCGGCATCGATGGCAGGATCCTGGCTCCGCTGGGCAGCATCGATTACTGGTTCACTGTGAGCGGCCACCGGGTCCACAAGACCGTTCACCACTACCTGCTGCGCGCAACCGGCGGCGAGCTCACCATCGAAAACGATCCTGACAAGGAAGCGGTGGATGTTGCCTGGATACCCATCCACGAGCTCGCCCGTAAACTCTCGTTTCCCAACGAGCGCCGCATCGCGGATCTGGCCCGCGAAGTCCTGCCCGAACACCTCTAGCGTCCCCTTAGCCCGGGACGGGTCCGCCGCCGGTTACCGCAATATGTCCGCCCGGGTGAGACGATGAAGACGATGTCAGCAGCCAATCCATCATCCGAGCAGCCCGGCCAGTCCGGCGAATCGCCTCCCGGCGTCCCGCCTGCTGCTGGCGCGCCTGCGGGCGGGGCCCCCTCCAGCGCCGCCCAGCCCGGCGAAGCCCGTTCCAGCGCCATCATGGCCGCCGGAACCCTGGTCTCGCGCATCCTGGGCTTCGGCAAAACCTGGATGCTCGGCGCCGCCCTGGGACTGGGTTCCACCGTCAATGACACGTTCATCAATGCCAACAACCTGCCCAACCTGATCTTCCTGCTCGTGGCCGGCGGTGTCTTCAATGCCGTGCTCGTGCCGCAGATCATCAAGGCAAGCAAGGCTCCCGACAGGGGAGCGGACTACATCAGCCGGCTCCTCACGCTGGCCGTGCTGGTGCTGCTGTCCCTGACGCTGCTGGTGACGCTGCTGGCTCCCTTCGTCATCGAATTGACGACGCAGGGGTACTCACCGCAGCAGAAGGCCCTGGCCGTCACGTTCGCCTTCTGGTGCCTGCCGCAGATCTTCTTCTACGGCCTCTATGCCCTCCTGACCCAGGTCCTCAACGCCAACGGCGCCTTTGGCCCGGCCATGTGGGCGCCCATCCTGAACAACATCGTGGCCATATTCGGCCTGGGCATGTTCATCTGGATTTTCGGCGCCAATGTGGCCAATCCGCATACATTGGACAGCTGGGGCGACACGCAGACCTTCTTCGTGGCCGGTTTCTCCACTATCGGCGTCATCGCCCAGACAGCCATCCTGCTGATCCCCGTCTTCCGGCTGAGGCTGGGCCTGCGGCCGCGTTTCGGCTGGCGGGGAGTGGGACTTGGCCACGCAGCAAAGCTGAGCGTCTGGACGCTCCTGACCGCCGCCGTCGGCCAGCTCGCCTTCCTGTATGTGATGCGTATCGCCACCATTCCGGGTGCCGAGCGTCTCCGCCTGCAAAAGGCCGGCGACGTTGATTCCGCAGCGCTGCTTCCCGGCAACGCCGTGCTTGAGGTGGCCAGCCAGCTCTACCTGCTGCCGCACTCGATCATCGCGCTGTCGCTCGCCACGGTGCTGTTCAACCGCATGACGCGCGCTTCGCAGGACGGCAACCGCGACGAACTGCGCAATGCATTGTCCCAGGGGCTGCGCACCATGGCGGTCGCGACCGTTTTCGGTGCTCTCGCCCTCTTCGCGTTGGCCGGTCCGCTGGGCATGTTCTTCTCCGGCGGGCTGCGGACGGACGGGATCATGCTGGCGCAGACCCTCACCATCCTGGCGCTCAGCACACCTTTCATGAGCGCGAACTTCATGATGTCCCGGGTCTTCTACGCCAACGAGGATGCCCGGACCCCGTTCTACATCCAGCTGGTCCTGGCGCTGGTGAACGTGGTGGCGGCGTTCTTCATCCAGTTCCTCCCGTTCGACCAGATTATCTTTGCCATCGCCATTCTCTACACGGGCGGCAACATTCTCTCGGTGATCGTCAGTGCGTTCTTCCTGCGCCGGCTCCTGGGGCACCTGGACGGGCCGCGGATCGCCAACTCGTATATACGCATGGGGTACGCCGCCCTCGGTTCCGCCGTTGCCGGCGTCGGCGCCCTCTGGCTGCTGGGCAACTACAGCCCGGTCGGCTTCGCCTGGACCAACCGGCTGACAGCGCTGGTGACCATCATCGTCGTCGGCCCCGTGATGCTGGCCGCCTATCTGCTGCTCCTCAAGCTGTTCCGCGTCACCGAGCTGCGTGACCTGCTCCGTCCGCTGCTCGGACGGCTGGGCCGCGGCACCCGGCCCGGAGCCCGGGGTGATGCTGCTGTCACCGCCGCGGACACGGCGCTGCACGCCGATTCCGCCACGCCCGGGCCACGTTCCGGTTCTGCGGAACGGCCGACGGCGGAACGCGCCACGGTCTCAGCGGATACCGGCTTGATTCCGCGGATCTCGGGCGAATTCGATGCGGCGTCGTTCCGTGCCGGACCGGCCCCCATGCCGGAGGAAGAGGACGGCGGACGCTCCGGCAAATCGACGTACCTGCCGGAGGAGGAGTCACCCAGCAGCGCGCGCGGCAGCGCACTGCGCGAGGAGATCCCCTTGCCGGGCCGGAGGACGTTCCAGGGGAAGCCCGGGCAGAACCCCTACTTCAGGCGCGGACGCAACAAGAAAAATTAAGACGCCGGCCGGGGGTTATCCAGCCCCGTCTCACCCGGCCGTTGCACAGCATCGGCTAGGATCGAAAAAGAACAAGGGTAGTTGCGGGTCAGGTATCAGCCGGCTTGCCGGATGTCTTTCCGCGGTGGCGGCACACCCAGCCCGCGCAATTCCCGGACAGCCTAGGAGGAACACGTGTCCCACCCGATCGATGTCGGATCAGTACTTGGCGGCCGCTACAAGGTCACGGCCACAGTACTGACCTCGCATGACGAGGATCTGGTGCTGGATGGTACGGACCAGGTGCTCAACCGCCCGGTCAGCATTCTGGTGGCCGGTCCCCACAACGCTGACCAGGTGGCGCAGAGCGCCCGCGAAGTGGCCACGGGGGAACGCCCGGGCAGCGTGCAGATCCTTGATCTCGGCGTCAGCGACGCCACCACGTACCTGATCACCAACCACACGGCCGCGGCAGACCTGCTGGACCTCGTGGTTGCGTCCAACCCGCCGTACGTTGAACCATTCTTCACTGACACGCTGGGCAGTGAGATTTTCGGGCAGGCCCGCTCTCATGAACCGGAACTTTACGACGACGAGGAAGAGGTCGACGCCGGCTACATCACCTACGGCGATGCCCACCGGAGTCAGGGTGATGCCTATCTTGCGGCCCGACCCGGCCGCAGCTCTGGCCACGGTTCGTCGGAGCAGCAGGCCAGTGCCGCCGCTCCGAGCGCTCCGGTCCGCAAGGCGCCCATCGTCCCTCCGCTGCCGCCAGGCCGCCCAGGCATGCCGGCGGCAGGCGCCGCCCCGTCCGCAGGTGCCGGCGCGGCCGGTGCAGCCGCAGGAGCCGCAGCTGCGTCCCAGGGCGGGCCGCGGACTGAGATTCCGGAGACCACGGCGCCGCAGCCCGTCCAGCGCGAGAACGTCGAGCAGGCGCTGCTCCAGCGTGAACGCAACCGTTCCGCGACCACCACTGACGGCTCACACGAGAGTGACGCAGGGGCGGCTGATGGCAGGGATGACCAGCCGAAGGTATCGCTGTGGTCCCAGGACGACTATGTCGACGTCCCCGATGAGCAGTACACAGAGGGTAATTACACCGACGATGACAGCCGCCACGGGGACCGGCACGCCAGTAGCTTCCCTGCGGCTGCCGGGACCGGCCTTGCTTCGGCCGGCAGCGACTACGACGACGACGACGAGCCCCGGCAGGAACCGCGATCCATGCGGTGGCTGGTGGGCGGCTTGCTGGCCGCGGTGCTGGTGGTTGGACTGATCTTTGCCGTCACCAACCTCGGCAGCCTGATCAAGCCTGCGCCGCAGTCCCAGGAAACCCCGGGATCAGTGGCAACAACGCCAAGCGAGGCAGCAACTGGAAGCCCCTCGCCAAGCCAAAGCACGGCCGCCGCGGCCGGACCGCCGGCAGTGGAAGGCGTCACACGGCTGGGAATCTTCGACTTTGCCTCCACCTACGACGCCGACCTCACCAAGACGTTCGACGGCAACTCGGCCAGCTACTGGTCTGACATGGAGTTCGCGACGGACAACTGGGGTGGTCTGGCCCCCGACGGTGTGCCGCTCGTGGTCAAGCTGAAGGATCCTTCCAAGATCTCCTCCATCACCCTGAATCAGCTGGGTGCGTCGGGCGGCAACATCAGCGTCTTCACCAACGACCGGCCGTCGCTGGACGGTGCCAAGCAGGTGGGCACCAACAGCTTCACCTCGCCGGACCTGACCATGCCGCTCGCTGAACCCGTCACGGCTGAGTACGTGATCGTGTCCATCAAGAACCTGCCCCGGCTCGCTGCGCCGAAGACCCGCTACGGCTTCGGTCTGCGACTTGCGGAAATCAAGGTTCAGTAGGGCGGTTCAGCGCCGGTCTGCCGGCGGCACGTTCCGGCCCGGGAGCCATACCAGGTAATGGGCATGCTCTGGCACAGCCCGAAACGGTACCCTTGGGGAACGTCTTGTGATGGCGCATGCGTGCAGGTTCCATGCCCTGCACCGGGCCTCCAGAACGTCTGGAATATTCGGCACCGCTAATCAGTTGTGCCATGTGGCCGGCCGAAAACTGGCTCATCGACTAAGGAAGAGGTTCACCGTTCAGTGAGCAACGCAGAAAACAGCGCGTCAGACGTACGTGATGTCATCATCGTCGGCTCCGGTCCGGCAGGCTACACCGCGGCCGTCTATACGGCACGTGCCAACCTTAAGCCGCTGCTTCTGGCCGGTTCCGTCACTGCCGGCGGCGAACTGATGAACACCACCGACGTCGAAAACTACCCTGGCTTTCCTGACGGCATCATGGGTCCGGACCTGATGGAGAACTTCGAAAAGCAGGCCGCCCGTTTCGGAACGGAAATCCAGTTTGAGGACGTCACGGCGCTGGATCTCGAGGGCGACATCAAGTCGGTCACCATCGCGACGGGGGAGACCTTCCGCGCACGGGCCATCATTCTGTCCACCGGCTCGGCATACCGTGAACTTGGCCTCGCCAATGAAAAACGTCTCTCCGGCCATGGCGTGAGCTGGTGTGCAACCTGCGATGGTTTCTTTTTCAAGGACCAGGACATCGCCGTCATTGGCGGTGGCGACTCTGCGATGGAGGAGGCGCTGTTCCTGACCAAATTCGCCAGGTCCGTGACGGTTGTCCACCGCCGCGACACGCTGAAGGCTTCCAAGATCATGGGCGACCGCGCCCAGGCTCACGAGAAGATCAACTTCGTCTGGAACACGGCCGTGGAGGATGTGCTCGGGGGTGACAAGGTGACCGGGCTGAAGCTGAAGAACCTGCTCGACGGCACTGAGTCCGAACTGGCCGTCACGGGAGTCTTCGTCGCCATCGGGAACGACCCGCGCACGGAACTCGTCAAGGACACCCTCGACATGACGGACGCGGGAACCATCGCCGTGGAAGGACGCAGCTCCCGGACGAGCATCAGGGGCGTCTTCGCCGCCGGCGACGTCGTCGATCCCACCTACCGCCAGGCCATCACGGCGTCGGGCTCCGGCTGTGTTGCCGCGATCGACGTCGAGCACTACCTCGCTGACCTTCACGCCTAAGCGGCGTTGAAAACCATCCGAAAGAGAGAGACAGGATTATGAGCAACGCAAAAGATGTCACAGACGCAAGCTTCAGCACGGACGTTCTCGCTGCTGACAAGCCGGTAATCGTGGATTTCTGGGCCGAATGGTGCGGCCCCTGCCGCAAGCTCGGCCCCATCCTGGACGAAATCTCGGTGGAATACGGCGAGAAGGTCGAGGTCGTCAAAGTGAACGTGGACGACAACCCGGCCATCGCAGCTGAATACGGTATCACCTCAATTCCGGCCGTTTACCTGTTCCAGGGCGGCGAAGTGAAGAGCACAGTCATCGGCGCAAAGCCGAAGCAGTTCTTCGAAAAGGAATTTGCGGACGTCCTGTCCTAATCAGACGTCTTCTAGTCAAAGGGACAGCCTTCCTCCGCCAGGGGACAGGACGTGGCCACCACTCCAGGGGAGTGGTGGCCATCCTTTTGTTGTGGCATGGACTTGGCGCTTACGCGTTGGTTGAATGGCGGCCAGGGTAGCGGTCCGGGGAATCACGGGCAGCAGAGGCACTTGCCCTTTGCTGGTGATCTCGCGGCGATTTCAGGAGCTGCAGTTTTTCCACCGGCTACCGGCTCAAAGGCAGACGAGTCGGCGCCGGCTGGCGGGAAGCTGCCGCCTAACAGTATCTGGATGGCAGATGCCGCCGGGTGCATCGATTCCGCGGGAGGTCCGCCCATGCTGGCGGCTACGCTCGGCAATGCTTACGGCGAGACCGAGCTATCCAACGCATAAATGAACCGAATTGCGTTTCCGAAGGTGGCTTTCTTCACCGAGCTGATCTGGGAGCTGGACTAAACCTTCGCAGCGGTACGGGGCTAGGGTGATTTGCGCTCCGGGCCCAGGATTTCGTCTCCTGTCGACGGCCAGCTTCACCCTCTCTATGTCGCCGCAGCACCAACGCTTGCCCTCGGATACCGCTTTCAAGCGTGCCGTTTCACGTGAAACAGTCCCGTACCAAGGTGGCGGCGTCTGGCTTGACCAAGGGCGTCTGGCTGGGCCCAGGGAGTGCCAGCATGCGCCATGGCCGGGCCTTCCATTTTGGCCGATGCATCTGTCGTCTGTCCGGACGCTGTGTCTGAACCGTTCAATGGGAAAACTTCTGCTTCATCGGGCTTTGCGCACCGATGGCTGTCCGCTTTCGGAGACCACCCTCCTGTCATGCGCGAGATTGGCCTGACCTGTGCCGAGGGCGGAGGAGCACTTCAAGGTGGGGAAGCTGAAGCACGGGTTGCTTGGGGTTGAGTGCAGTTGGCCTTCGGCGCCGCCAGGGCCGTGTCTCCGCCCGCCCTCCCATCCATGCGAAAAACGCACGGAACAACTCATCCACGGCCCCTGCCCCTGTCTCCATGACTTGATCTTCGTTTCACGTGAAACGAAGCGCGCAGCCGGAAGCAAGTTGAACGACCATACTGGGCTGGAAATCCGCGCCGGAATCCACCGCATGCCACCCTCTGCAATTGCGTTCGTCAAGATTGCGAGTTGCCGTTTCACGTGAAACGTCCACTTAAGACACGCGCGAACCACTAACTGACCAGGGCCGGCAGTGCCGCTGGGCCCAAAGGACCATCCAAATACAGTCACCAATGCAACTGAATTGCCAAAATGGGGACTCTCAACAAGGCAAACGCACGAACTGCGCAATCACCAGTGGAAGGCTGCAAACGGGAGGCCGGAACGCGCACAAAGAATGGTCCTGCCCGGGGGGGAGGCAGTTGGTACCCGGCCCCCCGCCCGTCTGCAGCCCACGCCCACCATCCTGAACCCCCACCCAAACGCGCCCTGGACGCCGATTGCTGAGTCGTTCCACCAATTTGGGATGCCCTCCCGCCAGCGGAACCTGAAACCCAGGCAGTTTCTGATCGGCGTCTGTGCGACCCTAACCCATGGGGAAAGGGAGGTTGCATTCCGATCGGGACGGGAAAGACATTCTCCGATCGATCCTCGGGCGGCGAAAAGGTCACACAGGCGCCCCGCACGAACCCGAACTGCGGACCCGAACTGCGGACCGGGTCTGTGGCAACTGTGGCAAGGTGACGCGAGGAGGCGAGGGACGGCAGGTGTCGCTAGTCCGCGGCGGTCGTTTGCTACTCAGGCACACCCGCTCTCGCGCTACCCACACCAGCATTGCCCATAGCGGGCCCTTTGACTGGCAGCGGCACGGGACGGAGTGCAACTCGCCCTGACAACAGGCACTAAGGATGGTTGGCCCTTTCCACTCAGCCCTTCTACTCACCATTCAGTTTGTGGCCAACTATCAGCAGCAGGCGGGAGAATCGCGTCCCACATACCCAACTGCGCGAATTGCCGACTAGCCAGGCGAACAGTGAACGCGCATCCTTGCGAAGTCGTGCAGAGCCGTTGGTCCACGCTGCCCGAGACCGCGAAGCTGCCGCAGACAGCAGGAGACCAGGTTTCACGTGAAACAGACCGCCAGTCGCCATATGGCGCGCTCTCCTTGACCGCTCCTGAAATTGTGGAAGGCGTTCCTCTCAAGCTCCTCCGCTCGGACCTCCCGCTGGCTCAGCTCCACGCGATTAGCGGACAGAGAAGAACGAGTGCGGACTGGATGCCAGAAGCTGACCCAGAGGCCACAGTGAAGCCGCACCGCAGCTGCCGGCAACGCACTGACCAGAACACCGCCCTTCGTCGCAAGGTCGGTGCAGGAGGTCCCGATGCCCCCCCCGGGGCCAGCTCTCTCACCTGGAGCAGCCCGGCATGATCTTTGCTGCCAGCCGACTTGCCCGCCCCTTGGGTGCCCGAGCTGCAAGTCGCAACAACTCACCGTGAACATTTGGAACAGGATCACGACAATAGGATCAGAAATGCAACTGGCGATGGATCAAGCTCCCGCCGCTTGGCATACCTCAATCACTCGCGCGCATGATCAGCCTCTTCTCCAGAGCTGCGATCCAGCCAGCCGTGGCGGTGTCCGCTCGCCCACAAACCTCTCGCTAACCAGGCTACCCAGTCCCCAAGTATCGGCCGTCCGCTAGCAGCTTGCCACAAGCCACTAGCCGCCAGACGCCAGCCGCCAACCCAGGTTTCACGTGAAACAGTCGACAGGGGACTCGAACGTTTCACGTGAAACGTTCGAGAGAGCATTCCGAGCCGCCAAGAGCAGCGACGACCGCGGTGGTGCGCATTCCTTGCGCCGGGCTATTCGGAGCCCAGTGGTCGCCGGGGCGCCGCCTCCGTGGGCGCCGCGCTGTCAACCTTGCCCCGATGCCCCAGATACTCGACCTGCACAGATCCGGCCACCGCCCCTTCGACAACCTGCCGTCTTCGCCTTGCATTGGAGGCTTGGGACCCAGTGATAGCTTATGGACTGGTTAGGGGACTGGACGTCAGCCCAGACCACCCCGGGGCCCTGCGACAGCCAAGGCACATCTCTCGAACCCACAGTGGGCAGACCACTTCTGATGCTGCGAACACCACAGGCGCCTCTCGATAGCGTGCGAGCCCCGGTCTGCTGGCAAGGGCCTGACGTACGTGCGCCATAGGGTCGTCAGCGGTTGGCCGATATGTTGCTGAGTGTCTCGTTGCGACAGCAGGACTCCCCGCGTACTGCTCAGGGAGCGGCTTCCGCAAGTGAAGCTCCACGTCAGCCCCAGGACCCCTGTACGGGGACGAAGCCCGAGAGTGTGACCCCCAGCCGCCGAAGGGATTGCACCAGATCTGACAGTGGACGATCCGGGCCGCAATGCGCATCGGGTTTGGAATCCGAACCACGATGGCATCAGATCCAACCAGGGTCGGCGAGCTGAGACGGCGCATACGGAAGAGCGGGACCCATCTGGCTGCCCGACTCTGTGGGCATTTGCGGATCGCCATCCGTGAGATTATTCACACTGTTATCCACAGGTGAATCCACAGGCCTCTTCACAGCAGCAGTGCCCGTAGGCGAATGCTGATGCTCCTATCAGGAGACAGGGGAAAGGTCCAACCAGCCAGCGCAGAAGATGGGACCGAGCATCGGCCATGTTCATGGCTCTGGGAGCCACTTCAGCTAACCGCGCAGACTGTCCAGGATTAAACCAAATTCGCTTAACTGCGGCCTTCCTGCGGCCAATTCCCAGTCGGCCGTTGTAACCCAGCATTCGCGTCCTGACGTTTCACGTGAAACATCGGCCCTGTAGCCCTGCTGCCGAGGGGCTCGGAGCACTTCCGGCTAGTCCTCAGAAGTCCTGCCGTCCGCAGGGGGCTAGCTTCGGCCGGCTATTATCCCCACAGTTATCCACACGGTTATCCACACGACTATCCACACCGTTTTCCACTGCTATATCCACAGTCTTTTCCACACGGGACGAATGACCTGTGGGCAGTTCCTGGTGCAGCAGGCAAGGGGCGTGAGGCGGCCGGCACGCGCCCTCCATCAGATTCGAGTAGCCCTTCCGGAGCCTGGCTAGTACGTCGCTGGGAGCACCGTCGCCAGCCAGCCTGTGGTGCTCAGGCGCTGCCGCTCTAACTCGTGCTGTCACAGCGACTCTAGCGTGGCCGTGGTGGTGGGCTAGCCTCAGAGGCTTGTAGCGCCCGGATCATTTCACTTACCTGAGCCGAGTCGCTGCGACAGATCACCACTGGCGGGCTTGGCGGCGCGGCTTCGACCCTTGACTGTCCATGCGCGCTGAAGTGTCAACCGGCTCTGTGCTGGATCAAAAAAGTCAGGGAGGTGATTCCAGCCCATGAACACGAAGGCAAGCAGAGCGACGACGGCTTAAACACGGGACGCAGTCGACGACTTCACCGCGGCCGGCAGCCTTCCCATCGACGAGCCCTACGCCCACTGAAAGGCTGAAAGGCAGTAGGGCAGGACGCTGCGGTCCGCCATGCCACAGCCACTCTGAAGGCGCTCAAGCTCCACGCACACTGTCAGTGACAATCAACCCTTGCGTTGCCTAAGCAGAGATCCATCAACTCAGGAATGCTGTTGCCTCAAGGGGGAGCCCGCGCCTGCATCTGGCTGGCTGGAACAACGATGCAGCACGACCACATGCGGGCTGGCCGGCGCAGTCTGATTGTTTCACGTGAAACGGCAGCGGATGGTTTCACGTGAAACGCACGGAGGTCCAGTCGCAGCCCGTCAGCTCACCCTACGGTTGGTCTCTCGGAATCGACACCTGCGACTACCGGCTGCAGGCGGCCTGCTCCAGAGGAGCCGCTACAGCCTCTGTACCAGTCCTGTCACAGACGTCCTCCGAGCCACCCACCATCGTCAGCGCCTTGGCCGCGCAGCACCACTAACCTGTTGCCAGCTTCTTAGAGGATGCGGACACGCCTCCAGTGATGGCAACAGGGGATTGGGGTACCGCTGGCGTTGGTTTGAGGAGTGTCTGGTTTGGGTCCAGGCGCTGTTCAAGGCTGGGCACACTACGGGGCAGGACGGTGACCAGGGGAGTGGGCGCAACTGATGAAGCGTCGGTGCCTCCGCCCGGGCATGAGGAACACATTAATCATCCCCGCCGGCTCCCACGCGCACACACAGCCGCCCCGAAAGTCGCGCACCAGCTCAAGGTCAGCACAGGCAAGAGGATCCACTCCCGGACGTCAAAGGTAGCCGCCAACGGTCTCGTAGGTGTCGCGCTAGAGGCGTCGCGCCGTAGCTTCTCCGCAGCGTGAGCATGGAGCAGGCCCGGCCAGTCGCATTGGGGGTCGTCCTAACCAGTGGCTGCGATCGTCAAGTGCAGCCAATACGTACCCGTTCGCCGATTTGAAGCCGCGGACCCAGCACCAGGTGCCCACACTAGAATCGCACCGCCTTCAGCCCTGTCTTCGCCTGCAACTGAAGGGCAAGCCCGGTATCGCATTCCCAAAACGGCCGCACAGGCGGGATCAACTCGACGGCGGCCGGTCTTTCCAAGGCGCCCGGCGACCGTTTCACGTGAATCATACGTACGGGAGGAGAAGGTAGGGCAAGGAAGACGTACGCTGGCGCTCGTTACGCCTTTTCGAGAGCCCTCGCTTCGGCGTGCGGCTCCGGGGCCTGCTTGGCGAGAAGGCGATTCGCATGTCGTGATGACCCCATCACGGCACCGACCCCTCCACAGAAGAGGTCCTAGAAACATGAGCTGCGTTTCACGTGAAACCATGGAGCAATAGGACTCGAAGGTCTTCTAGCCATTCCCTCCCGCTGGCAGTGGATCCACGCCGTCCCTTGCGAGAAGTCCCGAACCGGCGGTCTCCGCCAAACGGAGCCTGGCTCATGACCGAACGGAAAACAGGAGACCGCTGATCAGCCAGTTTCCTACTTGAAGGCGCACCTGAGCGGCGTCAAGGCAATGCCCAGAACCGGCCCATGATCACTTGCAGGCGTCCTTGAGACTGCCAGAGGCCGAGAGGCCAATGAGAGTTGCCCCCGGCGCCAGGGTTTGCGCCACCACCGTCTCATTCAGCGTCTGAAGGGTGGTGTGAGTATCGCGCAGTACCCGGTCCAAAGAGAAGTCCTCACGTCGTCGTAGAGCTCCGAGCAGCACCCAGCGCCGTAGAACGAGGCTGCACAAAAGCGGCGGAAGTCCGCGAGTGTGGCGTCGAATCTTCAATATCTTGAGACTTCGCACTGCGCCGGAGCGCGCTATTGGGTATCGCCCCCTCTCGAGTATCGCGCGCTTTTCGAGTGCTGAGCTGAGAGTCGGGGATCGCACATCGTCAGATTCCCGGGGCGCCAACTCCCGCGCCCTACCTGTCACAGCGTCCACGGCAACGCGCTCCGCGGATCGGACGCTTACGTCTGGCACAGTTTGATGCTTCCGTCAGAGCATCCACAGCACAGCCGACGCTTCGTCTGCTTTCACGTGAAGCACGGATGGCGCTGACTGTCCGCCGAGCGTAACCGGCGCGTGAGCACAGAACTCAAGGCATTGGGGCTTGCCATCAACTCCGTGGGGCTTATCAATCATCAGAATGACCCTCAGTGGTCACCACCATGGAGTCGTGGACCTCGCGGTGTGCGGACCTGTGGCCGCGCGGCAGCAGACTAAACACGGCGCGGGAAGACCTAACGCGCTTCGTGTTGGTTTAAAGCGCTTCGTGCGCGCCCCACCAAAAGCTGAACCACACAAAAAGGGGCCCGTTTCACGTGAACGGACCCCAGACGAAACCCAGAACCTAGCTCTCGGAGCCCGGCGCCAGGACATCCATGATGCGGTTCAGGTCCTCGACGCTCGCGAATTCGATGCTGACGCGGCCCTTCCGCGCACCCAGCGAAATCTTGACGTTCGTGTCCAAACGATCCGACAACGAGGACGCAAGATAGTCCAGACGCTCATGCCGTGCCCCGGGACGCGGAATGTTGTTCTTCGGCTGAGTCGACGGCTCACGGTGCAGGGTTACTGCTTCCTCTGTGGCCCGCACAGACATACCCTCGGCGACAATCCGCTGGGCAAGACGTTCCATCGCGGCGGCATCCGGCAGTGACAGGAGCGCGCGGGCGTGGCCGGCGGACAGTACGTTGGCGGCAACCCGCCGCTGCACCAGCGGCGGCAGCTTAAGAAGACGCAGCGTATTGGAGACCTGCGGGCGGGACCTGCCGATGCGGTCGGCCAGCTGCTCATGCGTGGTGCCAAAGTCTTCCAGCAGCTGCTGGTAGGCAGCTGCCTCTTCCAAGGGATTCAGCTGGCTACGGTGCAGGTTCTCCAACAGCGCGTCCCGGAGGAGGTCGTCGTCGGTGGTGTCACGGACAATCGCGGGGATGGTGGCAAGCCCAGCGGCCTGGACTGCGCGCCAGCGGCGCTCACCCATCACCAGCTCATACGGTTCTCCACCCTTTTCGGTTGAAGTACGCACCACAATTGGCTGGAGGACGCCGATTTCACGCACAGAGTGCACGAGCTCCGCCATGTCGTCCTCATCGAAGACAGTACGAGGCTGCTTTCGGTTCGGATGGATGTCCGCCACAGGGATTTCGGCGAAACGCACGCCGGGCACCTCGACGAGTTCCACATCCTCAGCTGTCCTTGAACGGCCGCCGTCACTGGAGTCCGATTGTTCGGCCGGCGAACCCGTTTCACTCTCGGCAGCCCGGGCAGCATCGGCAGTTGCTGCAGCTGGCTGCGATTTCGTCCCGCCGGCCGCATCTGCTTCCTGGCTAGCTGTCTTGCTGGCCTTCGCCTCTGCTTTAGCGCCAGCCGATCGAGGCGCGGCAGTCCTGGCAGCAGGCCTCTCAGCAGCAGCCTTCTCAGCCTCAGCGACTTCAGGATCAGTACCCTCAGGGCTGGAAGCGTCGGGGCGTGCAGTCTTGCGGGCTTCCGGAAAGAAGAGATCCACTGGGCGTGACGGCGCTGCTCCGTTGCCGGAAGCGCTTGCGGCGGCGGAACTTGGAATGAGTGCGCCAAGACCGCGACCGAGCCCGCGTCGCTTATCGCTCATGGATAAATCCCTCCATTGGAAGAGCCCGGCTATGCCGGGCTCCGGCTGTTGCAGTGTTTGGAAAATTCTAACGCTCAGCGATTTCCGCTGCGGCTTCCAAATAGGAAAGTGCACCGCTGGAGGACGGATCGTAAGTCATGACTGTTTGCTGGTAACTCGGTGCTTCTGAAATCCGCACGGAGCGGGGGACCACGGCCCCCAGCACCTGGTCGGGGAAATGCTGGCGCACCTCGGCGGCCACCTGGGCGGCCAGGTTGGTACGGCCGTCGTACATGGTGAGCAGAATTGTCGACACGACCAGATCCGCATTCAGGTGCTTCTGGATCATCTCGATGTTCTTGAGGAGCTGGCTCAGCCCCTCCAAGGCGTAGTACTCACACTGGATCGGGATCAGGACTTCGCCGGCGGCGCAGAAGGCATTGACCGTCAGCAGGCCGAGGCTCGGCGGGCAGTCGATGAAGATGTAGTCCAGGCGCTGTTCGCCCTTTTTCTCGCGTGCCTTCGCGTAGACGTCGATCGCGCGTCGGAGTCTCTGCTCCCTGGCCACCAAGGACACCAGTTCAATTTCGGCGCCGGCAAGGTGGATGGTAGCGGGGGCACAAATGAGGTTGCTGATATCAGGGCACGGGGCCACAACATCTTCCAGCGCAACGTCATTGATCAGGACGTCGTAGATGCTGTCCACGTCCGCGTGGTGTTCAATGCCCAGCGCTGTGGAGGCGTTGCCCTGCGGGTCGATATCGATGACCATGACGTTCAGTCCGGCTGCAGCCAGCGCGGCTGCGATGTTGACCGTGGTGGTGGTCTTGCCGACTCCGCCCTTTTGGTTCGAGACCGTAAAGATGCGGGTCTTCTCGGGTTTGGGGAGGTTGCGGCCCAGCAGCCTTTCGCGGCGCCTGTTCTCGTGCGCAAGCTCACGGGCGATCGGGCTCGAATCGTCCAGCGTGTCCAACACGTTCGTCCGGCCGGCCGTTTCACGTGAAACTTTGGCCACATCGGTCTTGCCTGCAACCGGATTCAGGTGATTGGAGGCTGCAGCGACGGTGGGTGCAGCTGCGGCGCGTGCCGACCCCAGAGACACGAACGGGGGTATCCGCTGTGTGAAGGTTTCGCTACTGGTCACTGGGACACACTCACTCTCGTTCGGCTTTTGCTGCCGCTCTCTAGCCTAACCGCTCCGCCGTCAAGACCTGCGGCACCGGGCCTTGGGCTAGGCGATCTTTTGGGACTTCTTCACGACGATGCGCACCACTGTAGTCGGTTCCTCAAGCAGGTCCTGGCCCACTGTTACAACCGAAGTCTGTATGCCGCCGAGCTTACGGATCACCTTGGTGGCCTTCTCGATTTCATCTGCGGCACTTCGCCCCTTGATGGCGACGACCTCACCCTCCCCGTCAAGGAGGGGTATGGTCAGTCCGGCCAGGTTGCTGAGTGCCGAGACTGCCCGGGCCGTGACAACATCCGCCTTCACCAAGCCCACAGCCTGCTCGGCCCGTGTGCGCATGATGGTGACATTGTCCAACCCG
Organism: Arthrobacter sp. Soil_N43; assembly: GCF_057655195.1. NCBI lineage: Bacteria > Bacillati > Actinomycetota > Actinomycetes > Micrococcales > Micrococcaceae > Arthrobacter > Arthrobacter sp. Soil_N43. The sequence goes on along the minus strand of NZ_JBDGML010000066.1, from coordinate 27,172 downwards.
AGGTCATCGACCACCTCCTGGAGCCAGATCACGCGTCGTTCGAGCGGCTCAATAAGCGTGAGTTCCAGGTCCGGACGGGCAATGGCAAGGCAGAGGCCCGGCAGTCCGGCGCCGCTTCCGACGTCGGCCACATGGCTTCCTTGAGCAATCTCGCTCTCGATGACGGCGCAGTTCAGCACGTGCCGCCCCCACAGTCGCGGTATTTCCCGCGGACCGATGAGTCCGCGCTCGGTTCCCGATGTGGCCAGGTGCTCAACGTACCGTTCCGCCAGAGCCAAACGGTCGCCGAAAATCTTCTCCGCCGCCTCGCGCTCAGCAGCCGTAATTTCTACCATCAGTTAGTCAGTCGACAGAGACGACGATGTGGCGGCCGGCGCCTTCGCCCTCGGACTCGCTCACGAAACCCAGATCGGCAACAGCGTCGTGGACGATCTTGCGCTCATATGCACTCATGGGTTCAAGGGCCACGGGCTCACCGGTTTCCTTGGCGGTCGCGACAGCGTCCTCTGCAATCTTCTGCAGGTGGCCGGCACGTTCCTTGCGGTACCCGTTGATGTCAAGGACGAGGCGGGAGCGGTTTTCGGTGGCGGAGAGCACCGAGAGCCGGGTCAGTTCCTGCAGGGCCTCGAGGACTTCGCCGTCGCGGCCCACCAGGTTCTCCAGCCCAGCGGATTCTTCCTCGGTGACGATGGAGATGTAGGTGCGTCCGTTGCGGACCTCGATGTCGATGTCGCCGTCGATGTCGGCGATGTCCAGCAGTTCCTCGAGGTAGTCGGCCGCGACGTCGCCTTCTTCTTCCAGGCGGCTTACGGCCGTTCCCTTGTCGGTGGTCACAGCCTCGGCGGTGTTGTCCTGGTCTTCGCTGGTTTCAGCGGAAAGGGCTTGTTCTGAGCTTTCAACAGACATTACTTCTTCTTCCTGTTCTTGCGTTGTGGCTGGATGCGCTGGGCCTTGGCCTGCGCTACCGCAGCGGCTGCAGCGGCCTCTGCCTCGACGTCGGCCTTCTTGCCTCCCAGGATGGGGAGGGCCGGGAGGCCCTTGGCGGCGCGGCGCTCGGCGAGGGCCTTGGCGGCGGGGGATCCCGGCGTCGGCATACGGCGGATGACGAAGAACTGCTGGCCCATGGTCCACAGGTTGGTGGTGGTCCAGTAGATCAGGACACCGATGGGGAAGTTGATGCCGCCCACGCCGAAGACGATGGGCAGGATGTAGAGCATCATTTTCTGCTGGCGCATGAACGGAGACGCCATGGCTTCCTCGGACATGTTCTTGGCCATGATCTGCTTCTGCGTGATGAACTGCGACGCGGTCATCGCCAGGATCATGATGATCGAGAGGATCCACACGGCAGTGAGGTTGCCTTCGCCGCCGTGCAGCAGCGATGCGGACAGCGTGGCACCGAAGATGGTGGATTCGTCGAACTGCACCACTTGGTCGTGGCTCATCGCACCGATGCCGTTGCCTTGGTCGCGCGCCGTGCTGATGCCGGAGAGCACCGTGAACAGCGCGAAGAAGAACGGCATCTGGATGAGCATGGGCAGGCAGGCCGAGAACGGGTTGGTGCCGTGCTTCTTGTACATGGCCATCTGCTCCTGCGCCATGGCCTGGCGGGACAGCTGGTCAGTCTTGCCCTTGTACTTGTCCTGCAGCTTCTTCAAATCCGGCTGCAGCAACTGCATGCCGCGCTGTGCCTTGATCTGCTTGACGAAGACGGGAATCAGGGCGGCACGAATCACCAACACGAGCCCGATGATGGACAGCGTCCACGTCCAGCCGCTGGCCTCAGGAAGTCCGATGCCGCTCAGGCCCTCATGGAAACCCACCATGATGATGGACACAAGCCATTTGAACGGAAACATGATTGTTTCAAAGAAGTCCATACGATATCCCTATTCGTTAGGCCGCAGCGCGGCCTTCTCCATCAGTCCGAGCAGCCAGGTACTTGTCCGGGTTGTTCAGCACAACAATTGTGGGGGTCTGGTTGTCAGGCCATTCCCGGTGACCGGCGGGGACGTGGTCCACGCCGCCGGAATTCCAGGGATGGCAGCGCGCCAAGCGCTTCGCCGCGAGCCAGCTTCCTTTGACGGCACCGTGGACCGTGATGGCCTCAAGCGCGTACGCCGAGCACGAAGGGAAGAAGCGGCAGACCTGTCCGTACAAGGGTGAAATCACCTTGCGGTAGGCCATGAGCAGAAGAATGAGGATATTGCGAGGCAGGTTCCAGACGAACCTGCCGGCGGCCGCAGCTGCGGACTTTGCGGAACGGACGACGGCGGCAGTCAGGTCAAGCACGCTGTGTCCCTTCCTGTGTTGTTCCGTTCGAACCGGTTCCATTCGGACCAGCTCCAGCCGACCGTTGGCGACCCTGCAGCCGCTTCATGGTGGCTTCCAAGGCAGCGTTGTAATCCGCCATCAGTTCCTGCCAGCTGGCAGTCGCAGACGCGGGCAACGCACGCACCACAATAGCGAACCCGGTCCCGTACTCGCGCAGCGAGACAGCACCGGCTTCCCTAAGTCTCCTCTTAACGAGGTTCCTGGCAACAGCGTTCCCGACACCCTTGGAAACGATGAACCCGATCCTGCTGGGTTCATCGGCCCCGATGGTTGCCGTATATAACACTACGTTCCGGCGTCCATTGCGGACACCGGAACGTACAGTTGTTGAAAAATCGGTTGAGGTCCTAAGACGGTTCCTGGTGGCCAGCACCGTTAAACTCGCAAAGGAAGGATCACCGACGAGTCAGTATTTAGGCCGACAGTTCGACGCGGCCCTTGCCGCGACGGGCAGCCAGAATGGCGCGGCCGGCGCGGGTACGCATACGAAGGCGGAAGCCGTGCTTCTTGGCTCGACGGCGGTTATTCGGCTGAAAAGTCCGCTTGCTCACGTTAGTTACTCCAGTGGATCAAAGGTGCGCCCACCCGATCAAAGGGGAAGAACTGGCCGACGCTAAGTTTTTGTATGTGTCTGCATTCCCCCGGTTTTCCGCAACGCTGGGCGTCTGGAAGATCCAAAATGGGGTCAGAAAGCAGGCACAAAGGACTCCACAACGTTAGTTCAAAGCGCGTTGCCGAGTCAAACCGGCAGCGCCGGCCCCAGCTATCCCCAGCTGTGGTTAAGTACCGGCTCCAGCCTGTGGATGAAGTGGCTCACAAGGGCCGATTTCGAACCACAACGGTGTAATTATCCACAAGCTGCTTCCCAGCTATCTTCTGGCCTTTTCATCCCCTAGAGTGTCCCAGTAGCCGATTATCCACGGACTGTGCATAACCCTGTGGATTAAGCCGGGCCAGCACCCTGGTTTCGGGCTTGTGGCTGCATGTAATGCAGGTAAGCAAGCTTTGAGGAACCCGATTGATGACAGTAGACGAAGCCAACCACGCCAATACTGTCGGAAGTTCCTGGCGCCGCGTGGTGAACCTTCTCGAACAGGACGACCGGGTGTCCCCGCGGCAGCGCGGTTTCGTTATTCTTGCCCAGGCACAGGGCCTCATCGGATCGACGCTCCTGGTGGCAGTGCCCAACGAACTGACGCGCGAAGTGCTCCAGACCCAGGTGAAGGATGCACTCGACGACGCCCTGCACAACGTCTTTTCCGACGACATCCGGTGCGCGATCGACGTGGATACCGATCTGGTGCCCCTCCACGAAGAGCCCGAACCCGCCGTCGAGCTTTCCCTCGCAACTGACCAGTCTGTTGAACTGAAGCCGCAGCCGATGCTGCCAAGCACGTCTCACGAGTTCGGACGGCTGAACCCCAAGTACGTTTTTGACACGTTCGTCATCGGTTCCTCCAACAGGTTCGCCCACGCCGCGGCCGTGGCCGTGGCCGAAGCACCGGCCAAGGCCTACAACCCGCTGTTCATCTACGGAGACTCCGGCCTCGGCAAGACCCACCTGCTGCATGCGATCGGCCACTACGCCCGGCGGCTCTACAGCGGCATTCGGGTCCGCTACGTGAACTCCGAGGAGTTCACAAACGACTTCATCAACTCGATCCGTGACGACGAAGGCGCCAGCTTCAAGACCACGTACCGGAATGTTGATGTGCTGCTGATCGACGACATCCAGTTCCTGGCCGGAAAGGACCGGACCCTCGAGGAGTTCTTCCACACGTTCAACTCCCTGCATAACAACAACAAGCAGGTGGTGATCACCTCCGACCAGCCGCCCAAGCTGCTGGCAGGCTTCGAAGACCGCATGAAGTCACGCTTCGAATGGGGCCTGCTGACGGACATTCAGCCTCCGGAACTCGAAACCCGCATCGCGATCCTCCGCAAGAAGGCGCTGAGCGAAGGCCTCTCCGCTCCGGACGACGCACTGGAATACATCGCCTCCAAGATCGCCAGCAACATCCGTGAACTCGAGGGCGCCCTGATCCGGGTCACAGCGTTCGCCAGCCTCAACCGCCAGCCCGTCGATGTGGCCCTGGCCGAGATGGTGCTCAAGGATCTCATCACCGATGACAACGCGCAGGAGATCACGTCCAGCCAGATCCTCACGCAGACCGCGGATTACTTCAAGCTCAGCATGGAAGAGCTCTGCAGCAAGTCCCGCACGCGCACTTTGGTCACTGCGCGGCAGATCGCCATGTACCTCTGCCGGGAGCTGACAGACATGTCGCTGCCCAAGATCGGCCAGGAGCTCGGCGGCCGCGACCACACCACCGTCATCCACGCGGACCGCAAGATCCGCGAGCTGATGGCCGAGCGCCGTGTGATCTACAACCAGGTCACCGAGCTCACCAACCGGATCAAGCAGCAGCAGCGCGACTCCTGAGCCGAGGTTCTTAACCTTATTAACAGGCGCGTGTGGATAACCCTGTGGACAGTTAAGGGGACAACCGCGGTTAATGGGCTTAAAACCCTTAAGGTGTCTGTGGATTGCCGAAACGGCCGAAAATGTTATCCCCATCCACAGCCTGTTTAAAACCTGCTCCGCCCACAGCTCATGAACAGGGCTTAACCCCGGATTCCTGCCGCCAGCGGGAGTTATCCACAGTTTCCACAGCAGTTATTAACACTACTAATCCCAAAAAATCGAAATCCCTCAAACAACAATCTCGTTTCCCTGCCCACGCCGGCCCCTGCCTGCAGACCAGGAACGGCCCAGCCCGTCGGCGGGGATGGGGAATTCCCCGATCTTCGGGCTAAGCTGTCAGCAGCGCTCCCATCCTTGGGTCTTCCTGTGGTTCAGCAAGCGCGGACCATGCAGGTTCCGGTGGTTTGGGGGCACAGGTTTTGTGAACTCCCTGCGGGAGTTCCCGTTCAGCAAATGGCAGCAGCAATGAAAGGCGGCACCCTTCCGTGAAGTTCAGAGTCGAACGGGACGTCCTGGCAGAAGCCGTCACATGGACAGCCCGATCGTTGTCTCCGCGGCCGCCCGTCCCCGTCCTCTCCGGCCTGCTGCTCAAGGCTGAAGCCGGAACCGTGAGCCTCTCCAGCTTTGACTACGAAACGTCGGCGCGGCTGGAGATCCCGGCTGACATCGCGGACGAAGGCACCATTCTTGTCTCGGGCCGGCTGCTCGCCGACATCTGCCGCAGCCTTCCCTCCGCCCCTGTGGACATCGAGACAGAAGGCAGCAAGGTCACTCTCACCTGCCGCCGAAGCAGTTTCCACCTCGCCACCATGCCCGAGGCCGAGTATCCTCCGCTGCCGGCACTGCCCACCATCAGCGGCACAGTGGCCGGCGATTCCTTTGCACAGGCGGTATCCCAGGTCATCATTGCCGCCAGCAAGGACGACACGCTCCCCATCCTCACGGGTGTCAGGATGGAAATCGAAGACGACCTCATCACGCTTCTGGCAACGGACCGTTACCGCCTTGCCATGCGCGAAGTGCCGTGGAAGCCAGTCACCCCGGGCATTTCCACCAGCGCCCTGGTCAAGGCGAAAACCCTCAACGAGGTGGCCAAGACTCTGGGAGGCAGCGGCGACATCAGCCTCGCCATCGCTGACGACGACTCGCGGCTCATCGGCTTTGAAAGCGGCGGGCGCACCACGACGTCCCTCCTTGTGGACGGCGATTACCCCAAGATTCGCTCCCTGTTCCCGGACTCAACTCCGATCCACGCAACGGTGCAGACCCAGGAACTCGTCGAAGCGGTCCGCCGCGTCTCCCTCGTTGCCGAACGGAACACCCCTGTGCGTCTGGCCTTCACTCAGGGCCAGCTCCACCTTGACGCCGGTACAGGCGAGGACGCGCAGGCTTCCGAAGAGCTCGAAGCCCAGCTCTCTGGCGATGACATCACCGTGGCCTTCAACCCTCACTACCTCGTTGAAGGTCTGAGCGTCATCGAAACAAAGTACGTCCGCTTTTCCTTCACCACCGCGCCGAAACCGGCCATGATCACCGCACAGGCCGACGCCGACGGCGAGGACCAGGACGACTACCGCTACCTCGTGATGCCGGTCCGGCTGCCCAGCTAGACCCACCTCCCGACCCACCACCTCCCGCGCAGAAAAGAGTTGACCCGTGCACATCGGACTGATCGGCCTTGGAAAAATGGGTTTCAACATGCGCGAACGGTTGCGCAAGGGAGGCATCGAAGTCACGGGCCTGGACCGCAATCCGGACGTGACGGACGTGTCCTCGGTGGATGAGCTCATTGCCGCCGTGCCTGCGCCCCGGCTCGTCTGGGTCATGGTCCCCGCCGGTGAAATCACCGACGCGGTCATCACTGAACTTGGCACCAAGCTCGAACCCGGTGACCTGGTCATCGACGGTGGCAACTCCCGCTTCACAGAGGACCAGAAGCACGGCGCCGCTTTGGCCGAAAAAGGAATCCGGTTTGTGGACTGCGGCGTATCCGGCGGGGTCTGGGGTCTCCAGAACGGCTATGGCCTCATGGCCGGCGGGAGCGCCGAGGACATCGAGCGCGCCCTGCCGGTGTTCGACGCCCTTCGACCCGAAGGGGACCGGGCGGACAGTTTCGTCCATGTGGGCGGCGTCGGTGCGGGCCATTACGCCAAAATGGTCCATAACGGCATCGAATACGGCCTCATGCAGGCCTACGCGGAAGGCTATGAGCTGCTCGCCGCCAAGGAGATCGTCACCGATCTTCCCGGCACCTTCCGTGCATGGCAGAAGGGAACTGTTGTCCGGTCCTGGCTGCTGGACCTGATGGTGAAGGCTCTGGACGAAGATCCTGGACTGGCATCAATCGATGACTACGTCGAGGACTCCGGTGAAGGACGCTGGACGGTAGAGGAAGCTATCGCCAACGCGGTTCCGGCCCCGGCCATCACCGCGGCGCTCTTCGCACGTTTCTCCTCCCGCGAGGACAACTCGCCCGCCATGAAAATGGTCTCCGCACTGCGCCACCAGTTCGGCGGACACTCCACCCGTCCGGCCAAGTAGCATCCGCCCCGGGACCTGCGCGTCCCGGACGAGAGTCCCGAGAATCCTGAAGAACGCGTGTACTTAGAGCACTTGTCCCTGACCGACTTCCGCAGCTATGCCCAGGTGGATCTCCGTCTGGAACCCGGCGTGACCGTCCTGGTCGGCTCCAACGGGATCGGCAAAACCAATCTCATGGAGGCCGTCGGGTACCTTGCCACCCTGAGTTCGCACCGCGTCAGCGCCGACGGTCCGCTCCTCCGCTTCGGCGCGGAACGCGCGCTGATCCGGGCCAAACTGGTACGCGGGGAACAGTCCACCGTGCTGGAACTGGAGATCAACAGCGGGCGGGCCAACCGTGGCCGGATTAACCGCAGCAACCCCGTCCGGGCCCGGGATCTGCTGGGCATCTGCCACACTGTCCTGTTCGCGCCCGAGGACCTTGCCCTCGTCAAGGGGGATCCATCGAACCGGCGGCGCTTCCTCGACGAGCTGCTCGTAAGCCTGATCCCGCGGCACGCCGCCACACGAAGCGACTATGACCGCGTCCTCAAACAGCGCAACGCCCTCCTCAAATCGGCGCGAGCCGGCAAATTCACGGCGGGGCATGAGGCCACCCTGGATGTCTGGGACCAGCACATGGCACGCGCCGGAGCCGAACTTTTGCACGCCCGCCTGGAGCTGGTGGAGCGGCTCCGCCCACACCTCAACAATGCCTACGCCCAGCTGACGGATGGTTCCAAGGCTGCAGATGCCGCGTACCGGTCGACGCTTCAGACCCTGATGGACGACGACGGCGCACCGGCCGGTGTGGGCGGGGAACCTTCTGCCGACGCCGACCAGGTGGAGGACCTGCGGCTGCTTTCCGTGGACGAGCTCACCGAACGCTATGTTCGGGCCTTCGCGGCGTCCCGGCGCAGGGAACTTGAACGCGGCATCTCGCTTGTCGGTCCCCATCGCGATGAACTGGAACTAGTCCTGGGCCAGGCACCCGCGAAGGGCTATGCCTCACACGGCGAAACCTGGTCGATGTGCCTTTCCCTGCGGCTGGCCTCCTACTACGTCATGCTCGATGACGCACGCACGGGCGGTTCGGCACCTATCCTGATCCTCGACGACGTTTTTGCCGAGCTTGATGTGCAGCGGCGGCGTAAACTGGCCGCAATAGTCTCCGGTGCCGAACAGGTCCTGGTGACTGCCGCCGTCGAGGCTGACATTCCTGAGGAACTGGCCGGGCGGCGGGTGATGGTCGTCCCGGGAGGAATCGATGATCCGGAATCTCGATGAATAGCACCGACGGTGGCCTCCAGCCGGGCCGCGACCCTGACGAAATCGATGCAGCCCAGGCTGCGCTGAACCGGATGCGCGATGCCGCGGCCGCCCGCGGAGAAGTGCGGCGTGCCGCCCCGCGTTCAGGTGGCACCCAGAAGCAACGGACGGCGGGGAGGAACACCCGCGGTTTCAGCCAGTTCCACGCCACCGGGCGTGATCCGCTTGGGCTGGGCAAGGTCGTGGGCAGGCTCGTCGCCGAACGCGGCTGGACCTCACCGGTGGCAGTTGGCTCCGTCATGGCCCAGTGGGCCACCCTGGTCGGTCCCGAAATCGCCGCCCACTGCACTCCTGAGAGCTTCACCGACACCACACTCCACGTGCGCTGTGACTCCACGGCCTGGGCCACGCAGCTTCGCCTGCTGAGCATCAGCCTGCTGGAAAAGTTCCGCGTCGAGCTCGGCGACGGCGTGGTCACGAGCATCCAGGTGCTGGGTCCGGCAGCCCCGAGCTGGCGCAAGGGCGGCCGCACTGTCAACGGACGCGGGCCCCGGGACACGTACGGATAGACGCTGGCCGCGGGGGGTTCGGACACCGTCCGCCGACGGAACTATTGAATTATGCCCAAACGGCGTGTAGGCCGTTCAAACCGCCATCAGCCGTATAGGAACCTGAAGACGGTACCTCGGGAGCCTTGCAGGCGCGGCCAATGGCCAGCGAGAGGCACATTGACCGCCGTCCACGGCCCTGGAATGCAGGGATCAGCCACTTTTCACGATAGAATCACTGTAGATAACTGGGCGCCGGTGAAACGTTGACTGAGTCCGTTTTCCGACGCTTTTCCAGCGCGCGGAAAACGGTTCCGCCAGTCGATCGAGTAGCCGGCGCTATCAGTGACGCGCCTGTTGGCGGAAGCCTTTCCCTTGGGAGACGGCCTCGGCCGGCCATTATCAATCAAAGAGGAGTCGAGAGCGCCTGTGGCTAACGACAATGCAGATATCCAGGCAGTGGAACCCGCAATGGAGGATGCCCCGACGCCTGACACACCGGCGCAGGCGGTGACCCCGCGCGAATACGGTGCCAGCGACATCACTGTTCTTGAGGGCCTTGAAGCTGTGCGGAAGCGGCCCGGCATGTACATCGGTTCCACGGGCCTGCGCGGACTCCACCACCTCGTGTACGAAGTGGTGGACAACTCCGTTGACGAAGCCCTGGCCGGATACTGCACGCACATTGAAATCGTCCTGCAGGCCGACGGCGGCGTAAAAGTCACAGACGACGGCCGAGGCATTCCGGTGGACATCCACCCCACCGAGGGCAAGCCCACCGTAGAGGTGGTCATGACCATCCTGCACGCCGGCGGCAAGTTCGGCGGCGGCGGATACGCGGTGTCCGGTGGCCTCCACGGCGTGGGTATCTCTGTGGTCAACGCGCTCTCCAGCCGGGTGGATACCGAGGTGCGCCGGCAGGGCCACGTCTGGCGCATGTCGTTCGCCGACGGCGGCAAGCCCCAGGGCAGCCTGGTCAAGGGCGAGGAAACAGACACCACGGGTACCACCCAGACGTTCTACCCGGATGCGGGCATCTTCGAGTCGGTCGAATTCGACTTCGAGACACTGCGTGCACGCTTCCAGCAGATGGCATTCCTTAACAAGGGCCTTCGCATCACGCTCACGGACGAGCGCGCCACCGCTGCTGCCGGTGATGACGACGACCTCGACCTTGACGCCGTCGCCACCGAAGGTGAAGTCAGTGCGGACCACCGCACCGTGGTCTACCAGTACAACGACGGCCTCCTGGACTACGTCAAGCACCTGAACTCGGGCAAGAAAGTGGATGTGGTCCACGAGGACGTCATCGCCTTCGAGACCGAGGATACGGAACGCAAAATCGCCGTGGAAATGGCCATGCAGTGGACCAGCGCTTACTCCGAGAGCGTCCACACCTATGCCAACACCATCAATACCCACGAGGGCGGCACCCACGAGGAGGGGTTCCGGGCGGCGATGACTTCCCTCATCAACCGGTACGCCCGGGAGAAGAGCATCATCAAGGAAAAGGAAGAGAACCTCACGGGTGATGACATCCGGGAAGGCCTCACTGCCGTCATTTCCGTGAAGCTTGCCGAACCGCAGTTTGAGGGCCAGACCAAGACCAAGTTGGGAAACTCCGAGGTCAAGGGGTTCGTGCAACGTGTGGTCACCGATCAGTTGGGCGACTGGCTGGAACGCAACCCCGGACCCGCCAGGGACGTCATCCGCAAGGCCATCTCGGCCGCGCAGGCGCGCATGGCCGCACGCAAAGCCCGGGACAATGCCCGCCGCAAGAGCCCGCTGGAGTCCTTTGGCATGCCCGGCAAGCTCTCCGACTGCTCCTCCAAGGATCCGTCGAAGTGCGAGGTCTACATCGTGGAGGGTGACTCCGCCGGCGGTTCGGCCAAGCGCGGCCGGAACCCGGAGACGCAGGCCATCCTGCCCCTGCGAGGCAAGATCCTGAACGTCGAACGTGCCCGGCTGGACAAGGCCCTGGGCAACAACGAGGTCCAGTCCATGATCACGGCGTTCGGCACCGGCATTGGCGAGGACTTCGACCTCAGCAAGCTGCGGTACCACAAGATCGTCCTGATGGCCGATGCCGACGTTGACGGCCAGCACATCACCACGCTCCTGATGACGCTCCTGTTCCGCTACATGCGCCCGCTGATCGAAAACGGCTATGTCTATCTGGCCCAGCCGCCCCTCTACCGGATCAAGTGGTCCAACGCGCCGCACGACTACGTCTACAGCGACCGCGAACGCGACGCCAGGCTGGTGTCAGGGCAGGCCGCGGGGCGCCGCATCCCCAAGGACAACGGCATCCAGCGCTACAAGGGCTTGGGCGAGATGGACTACACGGAGCTCTGGGACACCACCATGGACCCGGACAACCGGACGCTGCTGCAGGTCACCATGGAAGACGCCGCCGCTGCAGACCAGATCTTCACCGTGCTGATGGGCGAGGACGTCGAATCCCGCCGCAACTTCATCCAGCAGAACGCCAAGGACGTCCGGTTCCTTGATATCTAGCGGTAAATCCGCCTTGATATTCCTGAACCGACATATACCTGAAACGGAAAATATAGACTATGAGTGACGAAACCCCTGAGGTTCCTTCGGACTCGGCAGAAAACCCCGAAGTGGTGCTGGAGGGGGATGTGCTGATCGACCGCGTGGAGCAGGTTGACCTCCAGACGGAGATGCAGCGGTCCTACCTCGACTACGCCATGGCTGTCATCGTGGGCCGTGCACTGCCTGATGTCCGGGACGGTCTCAAGCCTGTGCACCGCCGCGTGCTGTACGCCATGTTTGATGGCGGTTACCGTCCCGACCGCTCGTTCAACAAATGTGCGCGCGTCGTGGGCGAGGTCATGGGCCAGTACCACCCGCACGGTGACACCGCCATTTACGATGCGCTGGTCCGCCTGATCCAGGACTGGACCATGCGGTACCCGCTGGCCCTTGGACAGGGCAACTTCGGTTCTCCCGGCAACGACGGCGCCGCTGCACCGCGTTACACCGAAACCAAAATGGCGCCCCTGGCCATGGAAATGGTGCGGGACATCGACGAGGAAACCGTCGACTTCCAGGACAACTACGACGGCAAGAACCAGGAACCCACGATCCTCCCGGCACGGTTCCCGAACCTGTTGGTGAACGGCTCCTCGGGCATCGCCGTCGGCATGGCCACCAACATTCCGCCGCACAACCTCCGCGAGGTTGCCGACGGCGTCCAGTGGTACCTGGCCAATCCCACCGCCAGCCGGGAGCAGCTGCTCGAAGAGCTGCTGCTCCGCATCAAGGGGCCGGATTTCCCCACGGGGGCGACCATCCTCGGCCACAAGGGCATCGAGGATGCCTACCGCACGGGCCGCGGCTCCATCACCATGCGCGCCGTGGTCAACGTGGAGGAACTCCAGGGACGCACGTGCCTGGTGGTCACGGAGCTGCCCTACCAGGCCAACCCGGATAACCTGGCCATCAAGATTGCCGAGTTGGTCAAGGACGGTAAGGTCCAGGGGATCGCCGACCTCCGCGACGAAACCTCGGGCCGCACGGGCCAGCGCCTGGTGATTGTCCTGAAGCGCGACGCCGTCGCGAAGGTGGTGCTGAACAACCTCTACAAGCACACGCAGCTGCAGGAAAACTTCGGCGCCAACATGCTGGCCATCGTGGACGGCGTGCCGCGCACGCTGAGCCTCGACGCCTTCATCCGCCACTGGGTCACACACCAGTTGGACGTCATTGCACGCCGCACCCGGTACCGGCTGCGCAAGGCCGAGGAGGAAGCGCACATCCTGCGCGCCCTCTTGAAGGCCCTGGACATGCTGGACGAGGTCATTGCCCTGATCCGCGCCTCCAGCACCACCGAGGCCGCACGCGACGGGCTGATGCAGCTGCTGGACATCGACGAACTTCAGGCCCGGGCCATCCTGGACATGCAGCTCCGCCGCCTGGCCGCACTGGAACGCCAGAAGATCCAGGACCGCCACGCTGAACTCGAAGCACTGATCGCCGAGTACAACGCGATCCTTGCTTCGGAAGAGCGCCAGCGCGAGATCATCAGCAACGAGCTTGCCGAGATCGTGGCCAAGCACGGTGACGACCGCCGCACCAAGATCCTCATGGGCTACGACACCGACATGTCCATGGAAGACCTCATTCCTGAAGAGGAAATGGTGGTCACCATTACCCGTGGCGGCTACGTCAAGCGGACCCGAAGCGACAACTACCGCTCCCAGCAGCGCGGCGGCAAGGGCATCAAGGGCGCCCAACTGCGCGGCGACGACGTTGTGGAACACTTCTTCGTCACCACCACGCACCACTGGCTGCTCTTCTTCACCAACCTGGGCCGCGTCTACCGCGCCAAAGCGTACGAACTTGCCGAGGGAAGCCGGGACGCCAAGGGACAGCATGTGGCCAACCTGCTGGCCTTCCAGCCGGACGAGCACATTGCCCAGGTGCTGGACCTAAAGGACTACCAACACTCCCCGTACCTCGTGCTCGCCACCAAGCGGGGACTTGTCAAGAAGACCCGGCTGGAGGACTACGACACCAACCGGTCCGCGGGCGTCATCGCCATCAACCTGCGCGACGAGGATGAACTGGTCTCCGCACAGCTCGTCTCCGAGACGGACGACCTCATGCTGGTATCACGGAAGGGCCAGTCCATCCGCTTCACCGCGACGGATGACGCGCTGCGGCCCATGGGCCGTGCCACCTCAGGCGTGACGGGCATGAAGTTCCGTGAGGACGACGAACTTCTCGCCGCGAACGTGGTCACCGACGGTTCGTACGTCTTCATCGTCACGGAGGGTGGCTACGCCAAGCGGACCGCCGTCGAGGAGTACCGTCTCCAGGGACGTGGCGGACTGGGCATCAAGGTCGCCAAGCTCGCCGAGGAACGTGGCGACCTCGTCGGCGCCCTGATTGTCCAGGAAGAGGACGAAGTCCTGGTGGTCATGGAGGGCGGCAAGGTGGTCCGTTCGGCCGTGGCCGGCGTTCCCGCCAAGGGCCGCGACACCATGGGCGTCATCTTCGCGAAACCTGACAAGAACGACCGCATCATAGAGGTGGCACGCAACAGCGAACGCGGACTCGAGGGAGAGGAATCTCCGGACGATGACGTAACGTTGGCTGAAGATGCCGGATCAGCAGATGGGTCCGCAGAGGCAGAAACAGCAGAGGCAGAGTCGGCAGTGCCCGCAGCATCCCAGGATGCGGACAATGACGCCGAGCTGACCGAAGACAACACCGGAGGTAACGAGTGAGTAATTCCGACTCATTTCCCAAGCCGAGCAGCAATGGTCCCGGCGGGATACGGCAGCCGGCAGCCGCTCCACGAGTGAACGCCCCGGTGCGTCCCCAGCAGAGCCCGGGCTCGGCATCGGGACCTGCGGGACAGCGGCCCGCCGCACCGGGCCAACGGCCCGGCCAAGCGCCAGGCCAGGCGCCCGGGCAGACGACCGGGCAGGGGCAGCGTCCCCAGGCGCCCGGCCAGCGTCCCCAAATACCCGGCCAGCGGCCTGCAGTGCCCGGTCAGCGGCCCGGTCAGGGCACGCCGGGACTCGTGAAGCCCGCACCGAAGGCCAAGGTCCGCCGCGCGCGCCTGCTGGTCAGCAAGGTGGACCCCTGGTCCGTCCTGAAGATGGCCTTCCTCCTCTCCGTGGCCCTCGGGATCGTCACCGTGGTGGCGGCCATCGTGCTCTGGACGGTGCTGGACCTGACCGGCATCTTCGACCAGGTGGACAGCCTGCTCGGAACCCTCGCCGGCTCCGAAGGCGGCGGATTCGAACTGAAGAAGGTTGCTTCCCTCGGCCAGGTGGCTTCCTTTGCCACCATCATCGCCGTGGTCAACGTTGTGCTGCTGACGGCCCTGTCCATGCTGTCAGCCGTTCTGTACAACATCTCTGCCACCCTTGTGGGCGGCATCGGCGTCACGCTGACGGACGACTAGAAAAGCCCGTGATTCCGGGGAAATAGCACCACGGAATGCCTCGATTTGAGATCGGGCCGGGATGTGCTGTAAAGTCATGTCTCGGCCCGATGAGGCATCGGGGCGTATAGCTCAGGCGGTTAGAGCGCTTCGCTGATAACGAAGAGGTCCCAGGTTCAAGTCCTGGTACGCCCACGGAACCTGCACAGGTTCTAGTAAAGGATCAGGTAAAACTGACCGGAACGGGGTGCGTGTGAAGAAGTTGCTGGCAATTGCAGCTGCGGTCGCAGGCGTCCTGCTCTACAGGAAAGTGCAGGAATCCGAAGCCCGGAAAACGGTCTGGAGCAAGTCAACCGATACGGTTGAATAGTCCGGATCCCCGATGCGGAGGCTGGTCAGACGGCCTTCCGAACTAGGGTATGATAGACGGGTTGCTTCTTATGGGGGCATGGCGCAATTGGTAGCGCACCTGCTTTGCAAGCAGGGGGTTCGGGGTTCGAGTCCCCGTGCCTCCACCATAAGGAAAGTCCCGGCCAGAGATGGCCGGGACTTTCCGCTTTTAACAGGTTTCGACAGGCTCAACCAGCGGGCCATTACGCTGTAACCGTGACCTTCTTCATCGCCGCCTTGGGCGTCCTCGGTGTGGCTTCCTCCGGACCCCTCATCGCTGCAACCCTCGGTTCCACCACGGTGACGGCCCTGGCCATTGCCTTCTGGCGCAACGCGATCGGAGCTGGGGTCATGGCGACTCCCACCCTCGTCAGGGAACCGGCGCAGTTCGGGCGGATCACGGGACCGGAGTTCCGATGGTCGCTCGTGGCAGCCCTCGCCCTGGCATTGCATTTCGCCTGCTTCATCACCTCCCTGCAGCTGACATCCGTTGCCGCCGCCACCGCCCTCGTCTGCCTGCAGTCCGCCTGGATCGCCGTCATACAGCTGTTCCGCGGCGTGAGGCACCGGTGGCCTGTCCTGGTTGGCCTCGGCATAGCGTTCGGCGGCGTGGTGGCCATCACCGGCTTCGATATGGGCGCGTCCAGTGAAGCACTGTTGGGCGACCTCCTGGCCGTGGCTGGAGGCCTCCTGGCGGGCATCTACACCTTGGCAGGCGGCAGGGCCCGGCAAAGCATGACCACGGGAACCTACACCACACTCTGCTACGGGATGTGCGCCGCGTTCGTTGCGGTGCTTGCCCTCTTCACCGACCAGCCGCTCGTGGGCTTCGAGGCGGCCGGCTGGATGGGGATCATAGCCATCACCGTCTGCGCGCAGCTGATTGGGCACACGGCCTTCAACCACCTGCTGGCGACCATGAGCCCGCTGCTTGTGTCCATGATTATCCTGCTGGAGATTCCCGGGGCGGCGCTGCTTGCTGCCGTCTTTCTGGATGAGTCACTGCCGGCGGGGACGTACGGTGGCCTTGCGCTCATCCTGGTGGGGCTCGCCGTCGTCGTTGCAGGTCAGCGCACCGGCAAGTCCGGGCGCGGAAGACCTCTGGCGGAGCGCCCCCTGGCGGAGTTGGGCACAGACTGAGGGACAGCCGGCCGCGCCGGCCACCGGCCTGCAGCTACTGGCCGCCGCGGCGGGCCGGCTGGCTGGTATTGACGGTGTGGATGGCGCGCAGCAGCTTGGCGGGAAAGTACACGGAGAAGAAGACCACCATGGGGGCCTTGAGGGCCATCTTCTTCACGTTGTGCGCCTTGTACGTCCGGTCGAAGCGGGTCACGTAGTAGCGGTAGTCGCGGGGCGAGTCTTCGAGGCGCCGGGCCGACATCCCGGAGACCATCTGCGGCCAGTACTGGATCCTCAGATCGTGGTCCGCGAGGTGGAGGGAGAGGTCGATGTCCTCGTGCATCTCGTCCTTCTCATCCCGGCAGGCCTCGCTCCGGATGGTCTCCCACGCAGAGCGGCGGAGCGCCATGTTGGATCCGAAGAGGAAGTGGTACTGGTGCTTGGCCAGTTTGAGCATGAGTTGGCGCATCTTGTCGTCGGCTTTGAGGCCGAACCGGCGCATGGGCATGTCGTAGTAGACCACGGGTCCTGTGGCGGCCTGGGTGGACTGGTCTTCAAAAGCCTTCTGGACCTGTTCCACCCAGTCAGGCTCCACCACTGAGTCGGCATCGATGCGGCCAAGGATATCGCCGGTTGCGTGGTCAAGGCCGAAGTTGCGCGTGGGGATGAGGCCCTGTTCCTTGTCCTGGCTCAGCAGGATGATGGGGCTCTCGGGGTACTCCTGCTGCATCTGGCGGACGATGTCTGCCGTGCGGTCTTTGGACATGTTGTCCACAACGATGATTTCGTGCGCCGGAACGGATTGATAGACGGCGGCAATCAGGCATTGCCGGATGACGCTTTCCTCGTTATATGCCGGTATGACGATGGATACGCCCGGCAGCTGCGGAGCGTCATGCAAGGCATCCTCGGAGGATCTATCGGGTGACATCACCTCAAATTTAGCACCGATCAAATTTCTTCCCCCCGGTGGCGCGCACACCAGCACCGCGTAAGAAGGCCGCGCAAAGAAAGAGGGGCCCCGCACCAAGCGGGACCCCTCCACCTCACGCCCGTTCGGCGTGGGATGTAAATGCTTTACTTGTCAGCTGTCTTGCTGGCACCGTTGTCGATGTTGGCGGCGATGTTCTTGACGGCGGTCTTTGCGTCGGTGCTGACCTCGCCGGCGTCGGAATCTCCGGCGACGTGCTTGGCCTTGTCCGCCGAACCTTCTTCGGTGTCCTCGGCGGCGGCAGCCGCCAGGGGCGTGGCATCGGCATCGGCTGCTGCAGGCTCGGTGACGGCAGTGGCCGGCACCGGGGACGGAGTCTCAGCGGCAGGGGTTGACGGCGCCGGAGTAACGGGCGCCGGGGTCTTCCACGGGTCCTCGACCGGCTTGGAAGCCTTCCAGGCGGCGACTCCAGCGGCCACTGCCGCCGCGATGACTCCAACGATCAGCAGTCCGCGCTTCTTCGGCTTTTCCGGCTGCACCAGGGCTTTGCCGGTGACCGCGCGGCTTGCCTCCGAAGCCGCCGACTTCAACTGGGTGCCGGCAACGTGTGCCTGCTCCTGGATGGAGTGGATGATGCCGACATCCCCGAGCTTCTGTGCCACGGCGTCCACGCGGGCCGGAGCGTTTTCCAGGGTCCGGTGGACCGATTCCGACGCCGTGCCGATCTGGTCGGAGAGCCGGGGCAGGTATTCGACCACGACGCGGTCCCGGGCATTTGCAATAACGGGGGTGGCCTTGTCCAGGGCCTCGTGCAGCCTCGGCGTGGCACCCTCGACGGCGTCGTGAATCTTCGGTGCCAGGTGCGCCAGTCCGTCCTGGATCCGCGGCGTCACGACGGCAACTCCGTCAGCCAGGTTGTAGGCGGCAGACTTGAGGCCTTCCTGGATTTTGGGGGAAGCGGTGTCGATGCCATGCTGCAGCCGGGGTACAGCCCAGTCCACTGCGGCTTCCACCCGGTCTTTTGCGTTCTCTACTGCGGAACTGACCGACAACTCCAGTTCACGGGCAATACGATCCGTTTTTTTCACAACTACCTCCCGATTAATGTGACGGTTCTGTCGCTAGCCTACGTTGAGGATGACCCGCGCTGCTATCGTTCCCGCGGATTCCCGGCGGATTTCACCCAACGCGGAACTGCCTTTGCTGCCCCGTGCCGCGTTGACCCTCCGTGAAAGAATGACCGTATGACTGCCACAGCAACTGCAAAAGCAACCATCCACACGAGCCTCGGCGACATCGTCGTAAATCTCTTCGGCAACCACGCGCCGAAGACCGTCAAGAACTTCATTGGATTGGCCACCGGCGAACAGACGTGGACGCACCCCGAGACTGGCGAGGAAAAGACCGGCACGCCGCTGTACAACGGCACCATTTTCCACCGCATCATCAAGGACTTCATGATCCAGGCCGGCGATCCCCTGGGCCGCGGCACCGGCGGACCGGGTTACCGCTTCGACGACGAGATCCACCCCGAGCTGAGCTTCAACGCCCCCTACAAGCTGGCCATGGCCAACGCAGGCATCCAGATGGGCAAGGGAACCAACGGCTCCCAGTTCTTCATCACCACCATCCCCACCGACTGGCTGCAGGGCAAGCACAGCATCTTCGGTGAAGTGGCTGACGAGGAATCCCGCAAGGTCGTCGACGCCATCGAGGGTGTTCGCACCGGCATGGGCGACCGTCCGGTCGAAGATGTGACGATCAACAGCATCGACATCGAGCAGCTCTAACCCACACCATGAGTTACGGAATTCCGTCGGTCGAGCCGTCCGCGCAGGTACCAGTGTGCCCCCGGCACCCGGACAGGCCCTCCTACGTGAGCTGCCAGCGCTGCGGGCGTCCCGCATGCCCTGAGTGCCAGCGGGCGGCCGCCGTCGGATTCCAGTGCGTTGACTGCGTCAACGAAACAAAACGTACGACGCCGGCCGTCCGGACCGTCTACGGCGGCGCCGTGACGGAGGGCAAGCCGCTGGTGACGTTCGGGATTATCGCGCTGTGTGCAGTGCTCTATGTGCTGCAATGGCTGATTCCCGGCGATGAGGTCTATCAGAACCTTGCCTTCGCAACCGTCTATGCCACTCCGGAGTACGGGGTGTTCGAACCTTGGCGGATGCTGACGTCGGCGTTCCTGCATTCGCAGGGTTTCATCCTCCATATCGTGCTCAACATGTACATGCTGTGGATGTTCGGCCAGGCGCTGGAGCCGCTCCTCGGACGCATCCGTTTCCTGGCCGTGTATATCCTGTCCGCGATCGGCGGCTCAGTCGGCTACCTACTGCTGACCCCGGGCTATGTTCCCGGCCAGCCCCTGACCGGAGTGGTAGGTGCCTCGGGAGCAATCTTCGGGCTCTTCGGAGCCATGCTCGTAGTCCAGCGTCACAGGGGTGGTGACACCCGGCAGCTCTGGGTGCTCATTGCCATCAACGGCGTCATCGGATTCATGGTCCCCCAGATCGCGTGGCAGGCCCATCTCGGTGGCTTGGTGACAGGCGCCCTCTGCGCTGCCGCCATCGCCTATATTCCCCGCGGACCCCGCCAGCACTTTCTGCAGTTTGCCGGCCTGGCCGCCGTCCTGGCATTGCTGGCTGCCGCCACCTGGTACCGCGTCGTCGGCGGCTGACGAGCGCTTTCCCACTTCACATACCCCGGCTGTGCCCCTGCGGCCTTGAACGGCTTCTGCCGCCTCATGGCTCCGTGCTTGCGGTTGTTTTTGCGGCCCGTACGTTCCGGCACAGCATCCCGGCACGGCATCCCGGCACCGCGCCCAACCAAAGCACGGGCGCGCCTTCGGCGACTGCTTTTAAGCCTCGCGCGGGTCCAAGCCTGCCTCTTTTACACCAACGTGTAGCCCCCTTCAACGGAGAGTTTTCCACAGGAGTTATCCACACTGTTGGTAACTTACACCCCTGTAGTTCAGCCCCGCCCCCGCCCACTTCCCCGTTATCTAGGCGTTCTTCGGGATTTCCGCAGCGCAAGGTCCACAATTGTGGATAACCCGCCGGGGGCCGCCTGTGGTTAAGTGGACAACTTCGTCAGGGCGGGGCATCGGCGGCGCCCCGCCCGCCCCGGGGGAAGCCACTCCGGGGACGTCACCCCATTGGTCCACGGCCCAAGGGCCGCCGCGCGCCAAAATCACGCCAAGCGGTCCGCCGCGGACGGTCTGGATGTCAACAGGGTTATGCACAACTGTTAATAACTTACAGCCGTGTAGTTCGACGGCGGGAGACGGTCCTGAGGCCTACATCGCGGTGGTTTCCGCCGTTCTTCCCCACAGGTTATCCCCACCTGTGGATAAGTTGTGGGTACCCGCCTGTTGTTAAGTGGATAACCGGAACGCCACGGGCGGCAAGGGTCGCGCCGGGTGGTACAGGCCGCGTGTAGTCTCGGACTAACCGCCAGCCAGCGCTACTGTCCGCCGGTGACTTCCGGCAGGCTGATTCACCAAGGAGTACGCCGTGAGCACCACCGAACACATCTTCCTGGACAAGTACCACCCCGCCTCCTGGCGTGCCCTCAACGGTCTGGGACTCAAGGTCCGGGAAGCCGCCATTGAAGCCGGGCTGGATCCTAAGCTCATCGAATTGCTGAACGTCCGTACGTCCCAGCTCAACGGCTGCGCGTACTGCCTGGACATGCATGTCGCGGACGCACTCGAGGGCGGCGAATCCAGCCAGCGGCTGGCTGTGCTCCCCGCCTGGCGCGACACGGAACTCTTTGACGGTGTCGAGAGGGCGGCCCTGGCACTGGCCGAGAGCATCACGAACCTCCCCGACGCGCGAACACGCGAATCCGAGGACGCCTACGCGCGTGACCACCTTACGGCCGAGCAGTATTCAGCGGTCAGTTGGCTGGCCATTACGATGAACGCGTTCAATAGGGTTTCCATCACGAGCCAGCACCCCGTCCGCCGGAAAAGAGAGTAGTGCCGGCGTTATCCACAGAGTTTCCACATTGTTAATAACTTGCGGGGGCCTTTTCGTGAGGGGAAGCAGACATCAGAGGCCCTGACCCGCGTATCAGCCGAAAGCAGGTGCCCGGCTTATCCACACTGTGGATATCTTTACCAACATCTGTGGATGCCGGCCAACTGCGTTGGGAGAGCGGACGAAGCGTCTACGCCCAGACGCCTGATGTTCCGCGGCGGTGGCTGTCGATGAGGTGGGTGTCCACCATGCCGATCGCCTCCATGAGCGCAAACATCGTGGTGGGGCCGACGAACGCGAACCCTTTTTTCCTCAGTGCCTTGGACAGTGCAATGGATTCAGCGGACGTCGTGGGTACATCAGCGTAGGTCAGGGGCGCGGGAGTGGAAGCGGGCTGGAATTGCCACACGAAATCCACCAGCCCGCCCTCGTCGCGCAGGGCAATGGTGGCCCGGGCGTTGGTGATGGCGGCACGGATCTTCAGCCTGTTTCGCACAATGCCGGCGTCCTGGAGCAGCCGTTCGACGTCGGTCTCGGTGAACGCCGCCACAGTCTCAGGATGGAAGTTGGCGAAGGCCGCACGGAACGCGGGCCGCTTGCGGAGGATGGTTGCCCAGGACAGCCCGGCCTGGAACGCCTCCAGGCTGATGCGTTCGTACAATCCTTGTTCGTCCCGGACGGGCAGTCCCCACTCGGTGTCGTAGTACTCCCGCATCAGTGGATCGGTGGAGGCCCACACCGGACGGGCAAGGCCGTCGTCGCCGATGATGATGCCTTCGGGAGTCATGGCAACGGGACGGCCGTCAGGAACGCCAGCGCGTGGTCATGAGGAAACCCATGATCGCAATGCCGAATCCGGCCACGATATTCCAGGAGCCCCAGTCGCCCACGGGGAGCTTGCCCTCGCTGATGTAAAAGGTGATGATCCAGAGCAGGCCGATGATCATCAGCCCGAACATGACAGGCTTGAACCACACGGCGTTGGGCTTGTTCGCCTGCGTCGCGGAGACAGACTCGGCCGCACGGGCAGTCTTCTTACGTGGCTTTGACTCGGGCACATGTCCTCCTTGGCGGGATGAATCAAGAACGGCGACCTCGGCTTGATATCCTGCTAGCAGGAATATTGCCGGCGGTCTGCGCGCTCCTGGTCAAGTCTGAAGTCTTACTAGCAGCCAATTCTAGCTGTAGTTCAGGCCACACCAGCGCCCACCGCACCCGCCTTGGAGGAGATCGCGTGGTACTGCAGGAGAAGGTGAGACCCCCTGCCGCGCCGGTTTCCGGCGTCGTAATCCTGCGAAGGGCCGTGCAGATCATCGGTGAGCTGCTGATGACTGTCGGCATTGTGCTCCTGCTCTTCGTCGCATGGCAGCTGTGGTGGACGAACGTCGCGTCCGACGCCAAGCAGGGCGAGGTGGTCAAGAACTTTGCCCGCGAGCTGGCTGCACCGGTGACTCCAGCGCCCGTCCCCAATCCGGGCGGATCGGCGGCAGCGTCGGGGACAGCGGACTATGGGCTCCCCGCGGTCGCCCGGGCACCCGGGCACGGCGGCACCATCGGCATCATCTACATTCCCCGGTTCGGCGAAAACTACACCCGGCCCATCGTTGAAGGCACCAGCCCGGACGTGCTGGACACCCTCGGCCTGGGCCATTACGGGAGTACTGCCATGCCAGGGGCGGTGGGGAACTTCGCCGTGGCCGGTCACCGGCAGACGCACGGCGCCGTGCTGGACAATATCCACACCTTGGTTCCGGGAGACAAGATCTACGTCCAGACCAAGGACGGCTACTACGTCTACGTTTTCCGGAACAACCGGATCGTGATGCCGTCCGCCGCTGACGTCCTGCTTCCGGTGCCCTCCCAACCCGGAGCGAAGCCGACCGAAAGATTCCTGACCATGACCAGCTGCAACCCCCGCTTTGGTTCACAAGAGCGGATCATTGCCTACTCGGTCCTGGACCACTGGCGGCCCGTATCCGCGGGGCCGCCGCCCGAAATCGCGGCCCAGGTGGCACGCGCCCGAGGGGAAGGCTGAGACTTGTACGGTTGGATATTCCGGCACCTCCCCGGCCCGCTCTGGCTCCGCATCCTCACGTCCGCGGCGCTGATTGTTGGGGCACTGTTCCTGATGGTCGAGTTCCTTTTCCCCTGGATGTCACAGTTCACACAATTCACCGACTCAACGATTGGTGCGGCAAGCAAACCATGAGCACAACCAAGATCCTCGTCGTGGACAATTACGACAGCTTCGTCTACACCCTGGTGGGCTACCTCCAGGAACTGGGCGCCGAAACCACCGTGGTCCGCAACGACGACGTCACGCTCGCCGAAGCGATCGAAATGGCGGAAACGCGCGACGGCGTACTCATCTCGCCCGGTCCGGGCTCTCCGTCCGAGGCCGGCGTCTGCATTGAGCTGATTCGGTGGTGCGGCGACAACGACAAGCCCATGTTCGGTGTCTGCCTGGGCCACCAGGCCCTCGCCGAGGCATACGGCGGCACCGTGACACATGCGCCTGAACTGATGCACGGCAAGACGTCCCTGGTCCAGCACGAGGGCACCAGCGTGTTTTCCGGCCTGCCCTCCCCCGTCACCGCAACGCGCTACCACTCGCTGGCAGCAGTGCGGGAGTCCATTCCCGAGGTTCTCGAAATAACAGCGGAAACCGCCACTGGCGTGGTCATGGGTCTGCAGCACCGCACGGCGCCGCTGTGTGGAGTCCAGTTCCACCCGGAATCGGTCCTCACCGAGGGCGGCTACCAGATGCTGGGCAACTGGCTCGAGTCACTCGGCATGAAGGGCGCGGCCGAACGCGCCGCTAAGCTCAGCCCGCTTATCCAGCACTAGCGGCCCATACAGCCGGCCAGCGGTTTCCAGCGCTTCCCGCGTTCTAGCGCTTCCCGGTGGCGGTGGGCGAGGCTGTCGGCGATGGAGTGGGAGTCGGCTTTGGGGCAGGTGCCTTTGCCACGGTGATGGTGATGGTTTTGCCTTGCTCCACCAGGGCATTCAGCGGGTCGCTTTGTCCTGTCACCTTGTCCGGAGCCACTTGGGAATTCTCCACTTCCCGGATGACAACCGGCAGGCCCAGCTCCTTCAGCGCGGCTTCCGCTTCGGCGCGCGTCAAGCCGCGGAGCTCGGGCATGGGCACTTTGCCTGTGGAAATGATGATCTCCACGCTGCTTCCCACGGCAACCTGCTGGCCCGGAGCCGGCTTGGTGGTGATCACCAGGCCGGCCGGGACCGTTGTGCTGTTGGCCATGGTGGTGGACGGTGCGCCCACCAGTCCGACCTGTCTCAGGATGTCACGCGCCGCCGCCTCAGTCCGACCAGGCAACGCTTCCGGGATCTTGACGGCGCTGGGCCCGGCCGAAACATTGAGCGTCACTTCCGAATCCAGGTTGAGGAATGATCCGGCCGCGGGCACAGTGCCGATGGCGGTGCCCTTGGCCACCGTATCGTGCTGGACGCGTTTGATCTGTGGACGCAGCTTGGCGTCGTACAGCACCTGCAGGGCTTCGGTTTCCGTGCGGGCTTCCACCGAGGGAACAGCAACCTTCACCGGCTCCGCCGGCGGCTGGTTCATGACGTTATACAGCCACAGTCCGCTGCCTGCCAGCACGAGCAGGGTAAAAATCACAAAGGTGGCGGTCCACGCCCGACGGCGGGACTTCTGTACGTTCGTGCGCTCCCGCTCCCGCGGGAGGCCCAGGGGAAGATCGTCCTGTTCAGCCGTCTCGTACATCGCGGCGGCCTCGGCGGGCAGAACGGCCTCGCCGCCGGCAGGCTCGTGGGCAGGGCGGAGCCTGCCGCCCGGGGCATCGTCCAGGAAGCTGGCACCCGTCACGGAGAACATCTCCGTGGCAGGCATGCGCTGGGGCTGCGGAACGTGGTCGTTCGGGTCTGTCGGGGCCTCGCTGGGGGACACTCCGGGCACGGGGATACCGTTTTGGGCGGCCCGGAGCGCACGCCTGAACGCTGCGGCATCCTGGAACCGGTCGACCCGGTTTTTCTGGAGTGCCTTCGCCAGGACGCTGTCGAGCGCTTCGGAAACGTCCGGGTTGAGGCTGCTGGCAGGTTCAGGAATCTCGCGCACGTGCTGGTACGCCACGGATACCGGGCTTTCACCGATGAAGGGAGGGCGGCCGGTCAGCATTTCATATAGCAGGCACGCGGCGGAGTACAGGTCGCTGCGGGCATCCACGGTCTCGCCGCGGGCCTGCTCCGGCGACAGATACTGGGCAGTGCCCACGACAGCCTGCGTCTGCGTCATGGTGGCGGCGGAGTCCGCCATGGCACGGGCGATGCCGAAGTCCATGACCTTGACCATGTCCGAGTTCCTGCAGAACATCACATTGGCCGGCTTGATGTCCCGGTGAACGATTCCGGCCTTGTGGCTGTACTCGAGTGCGGACAGGACACCCAGTATGTAGCTGATGGCCTGGTCGATGGTGATGTCTCTGGCCCTGATGAGGTCCCGCAGGGTCTGCCCATCCACGAATTCCATCACGATGTAGGGCACCCGGACGTGGTCATGGTCATCCCCGGGCAAGGCGTGGTCCCCGGTGTCGTAGATGGCCACGATGGACGGGTGGTTCAGGGCCGCGACGGCCTGTGCCTCGCGTTTGAACCGGGCCTGGAACTGGGGATCCCGTGCCAGGTCCGGGCGCAGCAGCTTGATGGCCACTGTGCGCCCCAGCCGCGTGTCGATGCCGCGGTGTACATCGGCCATGCCTCCCCGGCCTATGAGCTCACCGAGCTCATAGCGTCCGTTGAGGATGCGCTGGGCGGTCACCGGGATATGGTCTTCCCGGTGCGACGGCGATCGTGGCGGCGTAGTCACAGCTTATCCCTGGCCCAAGGGGGTGCTCGGAATGACACTGGGGCTGGGGCTGGGGCTTTGGGTGGTGGGCGTCGCGGCGGGAGCCTTGGCAAGGTGATAGGTCACCACAGATCCGGCATCAACTTCGCTGCCGCTGCCCGGCTCCGAGCTGACGAAGGTGCCCGGTTCCTGTCCCGGATCACCCTCCACGTCAGGTCCCTTGACCCAGCGCAGCTTTGCGTTTTCGATCGCAGTCCGGACCTGGGCCTCGCTGCTGCCCGGGCTAAGGCTCGGCACCGTGGCCTTCTCCGGGCCCTTGGAGTAGGTGACCTTGATGGTCTCCCCCGGCTGGACCGGGCCGGTCGGGTTGATTTCAGTGACCGTACCGGGAGCCGCCGCATTGAAGACCGGTACCCCGTCCACCCGGAGTCCCAGTGCATTCAGTTCGTCGCGCACATCGGTGAACTGCTTGCCCAGGTAGGCCGCGGGAATGACGTTGACCGTCTCCGGAGTGCTTTGTGTGGGAGACGGCGTGGGCGTCGCTGAGGCGGTGGAAGGCGTGGGGCTGGCACTTGTTGAAGTCGCACTGCTGGCGGCACTCGAGGTGGTACCGGCAGGTGACTGCGGCGGGAACAGGAGCCCCGACTGAGTCAGCAGGATACCCACAACGGCGAAGATCACCAGCAGGATCAGGGCAATCAGCGGCCAGGTCCACGGGCTGCGTCCGCGGCGCTCCGGCTCATCCGCCGGTTCGTCGTACTGTTCCTCTTCCTGCACCCAGCTGCGTTCAGCGGCCAAGGCGTCGGCCCGCGACAGCGTGCTGCCGGCGCGCGTGGGCGCGCCGTCCGATC
>NZ_JBDGML010000065.1:0-46607 GCF_057655195.1 Arthrobacter sp. Soil_N43 | reverse complement strand
GTGAGCAGGCTCACCTGGACGGTGTGGTCGCCCAGGCCGCCGAGCAGTCCGTCGCTGGCGAGAGGGCCGAGCGTCCGCCGGATGGAGTCAAAGTGCTGTGCGGCGAGGACTTCCGTGGGCGCCAGCAGTGCGGCTTGTCCTCCGGCATCCACCACCTGGAGCATGGCCCGGAGCGCCACGATGGTCTTGCCGGAACCAACTTCGCCCTGCAGCAGCCTGTTCATGGGGCCGTCCTGCGACAGCTCGCCGGCGAGGGTCTTGCCCACGGCGGACTGGCCCGCGGTCAGGGTAAACGGAAGCTGGCGGTCAAAGGCGGCCAACAGCCCGTCAGGCAC
This sequence comes from Arthrobacter sp. Soil_N43, assembly GCF_057655195.1. Taxonomy (NCBI): domain Bacteria; kingdom Bacillati; phylum Actinomycetota; class Actinomycetes; order Micrococcales; family Micrococcaceae; genus Arthrobacter; species Arthrobacter sp. Soil_N43. The sequence continues at coordinate 46,272 of NZ_JBDGML010000065.1, read as the reverse complement.
CGGTCTCCGGGCCGTTGCTTCCTCGGCAGCCAGCTGGGCTCGCCGGCGTGCCAGGGCCGACTGCAGAACCAGCGCCTCCTGGTAGCGGAACCGGTCACGTGCCCGGCGCCAGTCCTCGGGTGTCTGCGGGGCGTGGATCAGGCGGTACGCCTCCGGCATGGGCAGGAACTTCTCACGGGCCGAAATGGCGGCCGGCAGCGGGTCCGCCAGAGCACCGAGGTCCACGGTGTCCAGCAGCGTGGAGATGACCTTCTGGATGGACCAGCTGGTGAGCTTGGCGGTGGCCGGATACACGGGGATGGGCATCGCCGCAAGCTTTTCCGGATCGATGCCGGGAGTGTCGGGGTCTTCGTCGAGCAGCAGGAAATCCGGGTTGGTCAGTCCCAGCGACCCGCCGTAACGGGTGACCTTGCCGGAGAACATCGCGCGGCGGCCGGGCTGCAGCTCGGCCCTGGCGCGGTAGCCGTTGAAGAAGCTGACCTTCAACGTTCCCGGAATCCCGGCGCCGGGGTGGCCCTGCCGTGGCGGGCTGCCGGCGTCGTCGGAAATCACGACGTCGGTCAGGGAGCCGCGCCGGGCGCGCATCTGCCGGGTGCTGTTGGAGATGACCCGTGCGATGAGCGTCACTTCCTCATCAAGCGGCACCTCGCTGATGGGCGTGAGCTCTCCCCGGCTCAGGTATCGGCGCGGAAAGTAGTTGAGCAGTCCGCCCACCGTGGTGATGCCCAGGTGTTTTTCGACGACGGCGGCGGAGCGCTTGCCGATCCGGCGCTCCAGGCCCAGTTCAAGCTCGGTGCTCATCGTCCATCAAGGCTCCGGGCTTCAAGGCTCCGGGCGTCGAGGCTGTGGGCATCAAGGCTCTGGGCATCTGCCACCAGCGGATCGGGGTCCCGCGGCAGGGCAAGCTCGCTGACAGAGACGTCCGTGGGCTGCCCGAGGGTACGGATCATCTCGAGGGCGGGGCCGGAATCCAGGACATGGGCGTGAACGCGCCAGCGGTACCGGCCCTCCGGATCCGGCGACCGGTCCACCTGGCTCATGATCACCGAATCCCCAAGTTCATCGAGGCGCTGCCGGAGGGTGGCGGCGTCCAGCGGCGACAGGGTGACGGTGCACATGACCTCCACGCCGTCGTCGTCCGGCAGGTCGGTATGGATGTGGGGATCCTGCACATCGTAGCCGTGCAGACCGTCCAGCAGCTCGTTCTGGAGTTCCCCGCCGAGCACCGCCGACCGCAGGCAATCGAGGATCAGGAGCATTCCCACCCCGCCGGCGTCCACGACGTGGGCGGCCTGCAGGGCATCCAGCTGCGCCTCGGTGCGGATGACGGCGTCGAGGGCGGCCCCCACCGCCGCGTCCAGCACCATGCCCAGGGCCTGGTTGCTGTCATTTCCGTTCTGGGCGGCGTCGACCGCGGCCGCTGCCCGCGCCGCTGCCTCCATGACGGAGAGCATGGTTCCGGGAACGGGATCGCTGAGGGCCGACCAGGCCCGGATTTGTGCCCGGTTCAGCGCTGCGGCCAGCAGCGTGGCAGTGAGCCGGGTGTGCCCGGACAGGGGCTCGGCGGCGGCGCACAGGAAAACCGAAAAAAGCGTGCCCGAGTTTCCCCTGGCCTGCTCCATCGCGGCCTGGCCTGCTGTGGCGAGGACTGCGCCGACGTCGTTCTGGACCGTGCCTTCCGGCGGGGATTCCTGCAGCGCACGGGTGGCCGCCCGAACGGTCAGGTAGAGGTTGGTGCCGGTGTCGCCGTCCGCCACCGGGAAGATGTTGATCGCATTGAGGCGGTCGCTGTGGTTCCCCAGGGCGGTCTCTGCCTTGCCCAACCAACGCTTCATCGCTAGCGCGTTGGCGGCAATCTTAGTCTGCAAAGTGATCCCATCCCACGGAGTCGGCGGGCCGTCCCGCGATCTTTACGCCCGCCGCTTCATGCGTGCCGCGGGCCTGTACTGAGCCTATCCCAGTGAAGCCGGGCGGCAGCTGAACGTCCGGGGGAAATGTGGCGAGCAGGCCGTGGTCCTCGCCGCCGCCCAGCACCCAGGCCAGCGGATCGGCGCCGAGCAGCGCGGCGGCAGGCTGCAGCGGCGCTGTCAGCGTCCTCAGCATCCCGGGGTCCAGGTCGAGAACCACGCCGCTCGCGATGGCCAGCCTGGTGCCGTCCCGCACGAGGCCGTCGGAGATGTCCATCATGGCGGTGGCCCCCGATATCCGGGCCAGCGGTCCGGCCTCCAGCGGCGGCTCCGGGCGGCATTGAAGGTCAAGGAGCTGCCGCAGGTCCGGACCGAGCGACTCCACCGGGTGCTGCGACTCCAGTAGGGCCAGCCCCGCTGCGGCCCGGCCGGCATTCCCTGCGATCGCCAGTGTATTGCCCGCGGCCGCCCCCGACCGGAGCACAGGCCGCCCTCCGCTGAGGGTGCCGAGGACCGCCACCGTGACAGACAGCTCGCCGCCGCGGCCCAGGTCCCCGCCCGCGACGGAGCATGATCCCGCACCGAGCTTTCCGATGGCGGCGGAGAGTCCGTCCGCCAGGTCCTCGACCCAGTCCACCGGGGTATCCGCCGGCATGGTCAGGCTCACCACCATCGAGGTTGCGGCAGCTCCCATGGCATTGATGTCGCTGAGGTTCTGGGCGGCGGCCTTCCATCCGACGTCATAGCCGGTGGTCCGGTAGCCGTTGTTCCATCGGAGCCGGAAATCCTGGTCCTGCACCTGCGTATCGATGCTCACGACCGTCCGGCCGTCCGGCGCGGCGACGACGGCGGCATCGTCCCCGGGCCCAAGCAGAACCGCAGCGCTGTGTGCCGCGCCGAGCTCCAGCCGCGGAAAAATCCGCGTGAGCAGTTCGGCTTCGGACAGTTCTGCGACAGTCAGTGGTGTTTGTGGCACGCCACTACGCTACCGCGGCGGGCCGACATTGTTTCCTGCGGGAGTCCGCCGCCCGGTTACGATTCAGGCAATTCCGGCGGCCGCTCCGGGATAGGGTTAACTTATGCATTGCCCCTCCCCCGCCCGTGAACCAGCTGGAAACAGATCAGCTCGAAGCCTTTGGCTCCGCGGACCGGACGGACGACGGCGCACCGCGGCTGTCCTCGCCGTGACGGCAGCCGCCGCGCTTGCCCTGGCCGGCTGCGCCCCGGCCGTCGACGTTGCGCCCGCCGCGGATGCGGCGGACCCGGGTTGCGCACCCATGATGGTGGCGCTCCCGGACGCCATCGGCGATCACCGGCTCCGCAAAACCAACAGTCAGGCGACGGCCGCGTGGGGAGATCCGTCCCGGGTCATCCTGCGCTGTGGCGTCAACGTCCCGGGGCCCACGACGGACCGCTGTGTCAGCGTCAACGACGTGGACTGGGTCATCAAGGAGGGCAATCCCGTGTGGACACTGACCACGTTCGGGCGGGAGCCGGCCACCGAAATCCTGATGGACCCCGAAAAGATCAGTTCGGCCACCGTGCTCGCTGATCTCTCCGCCGCAGCCGCGAAGATCAAGGCGAGCCGCAATTGCGTGGGCCAGGAGGACCTCCAGGACCTGCCCAGCAGCAAGTAACGGGCCAGGTGCTGGGCCCACGCCGGCAGGGTTCCCTGGCCGAAGCGGAGCGAGGTTAGGGTGCCGGTGGGGACTAGCGGAGTCCGGTCTTGCGCGTGAGGGCCAGCTGGATCAGTTCGTCGATCAGGTCCGGATAACTCAGGCCGGAAGCAGCCCACATCTGCGGATACATGCTCTTCGGCGTAAACCCGGGCATGGTGTTGATCTCGTTGATGATGACCGCTCCGTCAGGGGTGTAGAAGAAGTCCACCCGGCTCAGGCCTTCGGCTCCGACGGCGTCGAACGCCACGGCGGCGAGCTCTCGAACCCGCGCTATGGCTTCCTCGGGCATGTCGGCGGGGCAGCTCAGTGCCGCGGCGTCATCGACGTACTTGGCGTTGAAGTCGTAGAACTCGTGGTCGCCGGCGGCCACCGTGATCTCGCCAGGCAGGGACGTCCGGGGCGCGTCGGAGCCGCGGCCTTCCAGCACCGCGCATTCGATTTCCCTGCCGACGATGCCCGCCTCAATGACGAGCTTGGGGTCGTGTTCGCGGGCGGCTTCAATCGCCGCGTCAAGGTCATCGAGCGAATCCACCTTGGAGATGCCCATGGATGATCCGGCGCGCGCCGGCTTGACGAACACGGGGTAGCCGAGAAGGTCCACGCGCTTGCGCACAGATTCCGGGTCGATGCGCCACTGCCGGTCCGTCACGGCGATGTAGGGGCCCACCTGCAGGCCTGCGGCCTCGAACACAACCTTCATGAAGTGCTTGTCCATGCCCACGGCCGATGCCAGCACCCCGGCGCCGACGTAGCGGGTGTCCGACAGCTCCAGGAGCCCCTGGATGGTGCCGTCCTCACCGAACGGGCCGTGCAGCAGGGGGAAGACGACGTCCACTGTCCCGAGTTCCCGGGGAACCTCGTTGGGCGACGCCACGATGAGCTGGTGCTCCCCGCCGATTTGGGCCAGTGTCACCGTCTGGTCCGACGGCGCCACCTCGGGCAGCGAGGATGACGCGAGCGACCATTGCCCGGTGTCGCCCGCGGCGAGGACCCATTGGCCGGACTTCGCGATCCCGATCGGAATGACATCGTATTTGCTGCGGTCGATCGCTCCCAGCACGCCGGCTGCGGTGACGCAGCTGACAGCGTGTTCGCTGGAGCGGCCACCGAAGAGCACCGCAATGCGGGGTTTGCGCGTGGTGGCGTTGTCCGCTGCGGTCAAGTTTTCTTCCGACACTGTCAGTAATCGCCTTCGGGTTTCAGTTCCCGGGCCAGCAGGAGCGGCCCCAGTTGGTCAACGGACAATTTTCCGGCCAGCACCGCGACCACGGCCGCGGTGATGGGCATTTCGACACCGAGCTTACCGGCTAGTTCATGGACTGCCTGGCCGGACTTGATGCCTTCGGCGGTTTGTGTCATCTTTTCCGCCACTTCGTCCAGGGTGAGGCCCTGGCCCAGCAGGCGGCCGGCGGTGTGGTTCCGCGAGAGCGGCGACGAGCACGTAGCCACAAGGTCACCGAGGCCGGCCAGGCCGGCCATGGTCTGTGCCTCCCCGCCCAGGGCGAGCGCCAGCCGGGAGGTCTCGGCGAGCCCGCGGGTGATCACCGAGGCCTTGGTGTTGTCCCCCATCTGCTTTCCTTCACAGATTCCCACGGCCAGGGCGATGACGTTCTTGACGATGCCGCCGATTTCGACGCCGACGACATCCGAGGTGGTGTAGGGGCGGAAGTACGGTGCGGTGCAGCTCCGCGCGATCCAGCCGGCCGCCGCGGAGTCCGAGCAGGCCACGACTGAGGCCGTGGGCTCCTCGCGGGCGATTTCCATGGCCAGGTTCGGCCCGGAGACGACGGCAATGCTGTCATCCGGGATATCCAGCTCCTCCCTGATGACCTCGCTCATGCGCGCGTCGGTGCTCAGCTCGAGGCCCTTCATGAGGGACACCACCAGGGCGCCCGGTTCCAGCAGGCCCTTCCACTCGCGCAGCTGCAGTCGCAGTGACTGCGCCGGCACGGCGAGCACTACCAGGTCGGCACCGGCGAGCACTTCTGCGACGTCGGTGGACGCCGAAATGCTCGGCGGCAGTTCGACGTCGGCCAGGTACTGGGGATTGCGGTGCAAACTGTTGATCTGCTCCACCACCTCCGGGCGCCGGCCCCATATCCGGATGCGGCGGTCAACGCCAGAGGCGGCGGCGGCATCGGCGAGGATCTTGGCGAACGTAGTTCCCCAGGATCCGGCGCCGAGGACCGCTACCGACACGGCGGAGCCATTCCGGGACTGCCCAGGCGTCACTTGCCGCCCCGCTCAACATCGCGGCCGTGCTTGGTCTGGTTGTGCGCGGCAGGATCCCAGCGGTTGGCAGGGGCCTGCTCGCCGCGGAGCTCGGCGAGGAGGGCGGTAACGGCGTCCATGATGACCTCGGTGGCCTCCATGAGGGTGGCCTTGTCCCTCGGCCGCCCCTCGAAACGGGAGAGGTCCACGGGATCCCCGACCAGGATTCTGGACGTTTTCCGCGGAAACAGGTGGAACCGCTTCGCATACCGGGGGAAGACCTCGTGGGCGCCCCAGTGGGCCATGGGCACCACGGGGATGCCGCCCTCGAGCGCCAGCCGCGCGGCCCCGGTGTGGCCCTTCATGGGCCAGAGGTCGGGGTCGCGTGTCAGCGTGCCCTCCGGGTAGATGACAATCGCCCCGCCCTCGGCCACAATCTCCTTGGCGAGCTGCAGCGAGCGGTTCGCTCCCGCCGTCGAGCGTTCCACCGGAATCTGTTTGACGGCGTGGAGCACGCTGCCCAGCACCGGCACCTTGAACAGGCCGGCCTTCGCAAGGAAGTGCGGTGCCCGCTTCTGGTTGTACAGCATGTGCCCGATCACCACCGGATCGATCTCTGTGCAGTGATTGGGTGCGGCAATGAAACCGCCGGCGGGCAGTTTTTCGGTGCCTTCCCACTTCTTGTTCATCATCAGGTTCAGCAGGGGCCGGGCAATTCCGGCAATGATCACAAAGGTGATGTGGCTTTTAGCCGATTCCTTCACCGGGCCACGCTACTTCGCAGCAGTGATGTCGAAGTCCGCCCCGAGGCCTGCCAGCTTTTCGGTGAAGCGCTCGTAGCCGCGGTTGATGATGTCGATGCCCGTCACCCGGGACGTGCCTGTGGCCGCCAGGGCGGCGATGAGGTGGCTGAAACCGCCGCGCAGGTCCGGCACATCGATGTCCGTGCCCTTGAGCTGCATCGGACCGGAGATGACGGCTGAATGCCGGAAATTGCGCTGGCCAAAGCGGCACGGCACGCTGCCCAGGCATTCCCGGTGGACCTGGATGCTGGCGCCCATGCGGATCAGGGCGTCGGTGAAGCCGAAGCGGTTCTCATACACGGTCTCGTGCACAATCGACACGCCCTCGGCCTGCGTCAATGCCACCACGAGCGGCTGCTGCCAGTCCGTCATGAAGCCCGGGTGGACATCGGTCTCAAGCACCAGCGGCGAGAGCTTGCCGCCACGGTGGTAGAAGCGGATGCCGTCGTCGCCGATGTCCATGCCGCCGCCCACCTTGCGGAAGGTGTTCAGGAACGTCATCATGTCGCGCTGGGAAGCGCCTTCGACGAAGATGTCGCCGCGGGTCACCAGTGCAGCGGACGCCCAGGAGGCCGATTCGTTGCGGTCAGCGAGAGCCCGGTGGTTGTAGCCGCCAAGGTCACGGACCCCTTCAATGCGGATCGTGCGGTCCGTCTGGACGCTGATGATGGCGCCCATCTTCTGCAGCACGGCAATCAGGTCGACGATCTCGGGCTCGGTGGCCGCGCCGGAGAGTTCCGTGATGCCCTCGGCTCGCGTCGCGCTGAGCAGGACCTGCTCCGTGGCACCGACCGAGGGATACGGCAGGGAAATCTTGGCCCCCTGGAGTCCCTTCGGCGCGGAGATGTGAATGCCGCCCGGGCGCTTCTCCACGACGGCGCCGAACTGGCGCAGCACGTCCAGGTGGAAGTCGATGGGGCGGTCGCCGATCTTGCAGCCGCCGAGGTCCGGAATGAAGGCCTCGCCGATGGCGTGGATCAGGGGCCCGCACAGCAGGATCGGGATGCGGGAATCGCCGGCATGCGCGTCGATGGCCGTGCTGGAGGCCGTCTTGGCGTCCGTTGGATCCAGGGTGAGGTCACCACTGACGGGATCCTTCTCGACCGTGACGCCGTGCAGCTGAAGCAGGCTGGTGACAACCTCGACGTCCTTGATTTCCGGAACGTTCCGGAGCACTGACGGCTCGTTGCCCAGCAACGCCGCCACCATGGCCTTGGGTACAAGGTTCTTGGCACCGCGGACGTGGACACGGCCAGTAAGCGGGACGCCTCCGCGGATTGTCAGAACACTACTCATTTACCGGTTTCCTCACGACTACTCGCCCCCCAAATCCTTACAAAGGCACCAGCTAAGCATATGAGCTTGCGTTACCGAACCGAAATACGCCCTGTTCCGCCGCAGGCACAATGGCCGGCGGGGCACGGTAAAAGGCCCGCCGCATTGCTTGCGACGGGCCTCCCTTGGGGCCTTCCGGCCTTGCTCTCGGGCCAGGCCCTTGCTGCCGAGGCTGCCTAGGACAGTTTGGCCGGCAGGGTCTTCGGCTTGAAGGCCGGCCGCGTGGCCTCGTAAGCGGTGATGTCTTCCTCGTGCTTCAGGGTCAGGCCGATGTCGTCCAGGCCTTCGAGCAGGCGCCACCGTGTGTAGTCGTCGATCGCGAACGGGGCGACCAGGTTGCCGCAGGTGACGGTTTTGGACACGAGGTCCACCGTCACCTCCGTGCCCGGGGCATTTTCCAGTGTCTTCCAGATCAGCTCGATGACATCCTGGGCGAGCTCGGCGGCCAGCAGGCCCTGCTTGCCGGAGTTGCCGCGGAAAATGTCAGCGAACCGGGATGACAGCACGGTCTTGAAGCCATAGTCCTTGAGCGCCCACACGGCGTGCTCACGGGAGGAGCCCGTGCCGAAGTCCGGACCGGCCACAAGGACGGAGCCGGCGTTGAACGGCGCCTGGTTCAGGATGAACGAGGGGTCCTTCCGCCAGGCCGAAAACAGCGCGTCCTCGAAGCCGGTGCGGGTAATCCGCTTGAGGTAGACAGCGGGGATGATCTGGTCCGTGTCGACGTTGCTCTGGCGCAGCGGCACGCCGATGCCGGTGTGGGTGGTGAACTTTTCCATGAGGTCTTCCTAGGCTGCGTCGGTGTGGAGGGCTGCGGATTCCGGTGCCGGGTCAAGGTCCGACGGCGAACTCAGCGTTCCGCGCACGGCGGTCGCTGCCGCCACCACCGGCGACACGAGGTGGGTGCGTCCGCCCTTGCCCTGGCGCCCTTCGAAGTTGCGGTTGGACGTGGAGGCGCAGCGCTCCCCCGGTTCCAGCTGGTCCGGGTTCATACCCAGGCACATGGAGCATCCGGCGAAACGCCATTCCGCGCCGAAGTCCTTGAAGACCCTGTCCAGGCCTTCGGCCTCCGCTTCAAGGCGGACCCTCGCCGAACCCGGGACCACGAGCATGCGGACCTGGGGATCCTTCTGGCGGCCGCGGATGACATCCGCCGCGGCCCGGAGGTCCTCGATGCGTGAGTTCGTGCAGGAACCCAGGAAAACCGTGTCAACCCGGATGTCCTTCATGCGGGTTCCGGCCTCCAGTCCCATGTACTGCAGGGCGCGTTCCGCCGCCGCCTTGGCGTTCTCGTCGCCGAAGTCGTTGGGCGAGGGCACCTTGTCCGAGAGCGAGACACCCTGGCCGGGGTTGGTGCCCCAGGTCACGAACGGCTCGAGCGTGTCGGCGTCGAGGTCCACCTGGGCGTCGAAGACGGCGTCGTCGTCGCTGCGGAGCGTGTTCCAGTACTCGACGGCGGCGTCCCAGTCGGCGCCTTCGGGCGCGTGCGGGCGGCCCTTCATGTAGGCGTAGGTGGTTTCGTCCGGGGCCACCAGGCCGGCGCGGGCACCGGCTTCGATGGACATGTTGCAGATGGTCATCCGCGCTTCCATGGACAGGGCCCGGATGGCCGAGCCGCGGTACTCCAGGACGTAGCCCTGGCCGCCGCCGGTGCCGATCTTGGCGATCACCGCGAGGATGATGTCCTTGGCCGTGACGCCGGGACGGAGCGTGCCCTCGACGTTGATGGCCATGGTCTTGAACGGCTTGAGGGACAGTGTCTGGGTGGCCATGACGTGCTCCACCTCGGACGTGCCGATGCCCATGGCGAGCGCGCCGAATGCGCCGTGCGTGGACGTGTGCGAGTCGCCGCAGACCACGGTCATGCCCGGCTGGGTCAGGCCCAGCTGCGGGCCCACCACGTGCACGATGCCCTGTTCGGCGTCGCCGAGCGAGTGGAGGCGCACACCGAACTCCTGGCAGTTGTTGCGCAGGGTCTGGATCTGGGTGCGGCTGGTGAGGTCGGCAATTGGCTTGTCGATGTCCAGCGTGGGAGTGTTGTGGTCCTCAGTTGCGATGGTGAGGTCCGGGCGGCGCAGCTTGCGGCCGGCCAGGCGCAGTCCCTCGAAGGCCTGCGGCGAGGTCACCTCGTGGACGAGGTGAAGGTCGATGTAGAGAAGGTCCGGCTGAGCGTTGGCGCCATCGCCGTCGCCTTTGCGCACCACGTGCGCGTCCCAGACTTTCTCGGCCAATGTGTTCGCCATGGCCTTCTCCCTTCACAGCTGTTGATTGTTGGTTCCACTGAAACAGCAGAGCCGTGTAATACGCCAGTCCAAAGATTTGCATCTCAGATAATGAGACGGCAATATCATTACATGGACAATTCTAGTGGAGTCGGTGTCATTGATAAAGCGGCCCAGGTGCTCGATGCACTCGAGGCCGGACCCACGACTCTGGCGCAGCTCGTCGCCGCCACGGGGCTGGCAAGGCCCACCGTGCACCGGCTCGCGCTGGCGCTCGTTCACCACCGCCTGGTGAGCCGGGACATTCAGGGCCGTTTCGTGCTGGGCAGCCGCCTGGTGGAACTTGCCTCGGCGGCCGGCGAGGACCGCCTCATCGCGTCGGCCGGCCCGGTGCTGATGCAGCTGCGCGACGCCACCGGCGAGAGTGCCCAGATCTTCCGCCGCCAGGGCGACTGGCGCGTCTGCGTCGCCTCCGCCGAGCGGCCGATTGGCCTCCGCGACACCATCCCTGTCGGCACGCAGCTTTCCATGAAGGCGGGCTCCGCAGCCCAGGTCCTGCTCGCGTGGGAAGACCATGACCGCCTGCTGGAAGGCCTGCAGTCAGCCCGCTTTACGCCCACTGTTTTGGCAGGAGTACGACGGCGGGGTTGGGGCCAGAGCCTCGGCGAACGTGAACCGGGGGTCGCCTCGGTGTCGGCGCCGGTCCGCGGACCCTCCGGACGGGTAATCGCCGCCGTCTCCATCTCCGGTCCCATTGAGCGGCTCACCCGCCAGCCCGGCCGGCTGCACGCGGAAGTCGTCTGCAACGCAGCCCGGGTCCTGACAGAGGCGCTCCGCAAGAACAACGACTGACGCTTCCCGGCTCCGGCCGTCGGCGGCGTTGCCCGGGAGCCGCGGCCGCGGGCAGTATTCTGGGCCGATGACCAGCTATGCAGTCTTCCTTCGCGGCATCAACGTGGGCGGCATCACCATCAAAATGGCGGATCTCAAGGAAGCCCTCAAGTCCCGCCCCTTCGACGGCGTGAAGACGCTCCTGGCCAGCGGCAACGTGGTGCTGACCAGCGACCTGGAACCGGCAGCCGTCAAGAAGGAATTCGAGGCCTGCCTGCGGGAAGCCTTCGGCTACGACGCCTGGGTGGTGGTGCTGACGGGCTCGCGCGTGGCGGAGCTCGTCGAGGCGTGCCGCTACCCGGCGGACGATAAGGCCACACACACCTACATCACGCTGGCCTCGGACACGGCAGCGCTTGACGAGCTGTTCACCGCCGGGGAGGCGCTCGGCGGGGTGGAACAGACCCGGCTGGGTCCGGAGGCGTCGGCCTGGCTCGCCCCGGCAGGCGGGACCCTGGACAGCCCCTTCAGCAAGCTGTCGGCCAAGCCGAAGTACAAGTCTTCGACCACAACGCGGAATCTCCGGACCATGGTCAAGGTCCGGGACGCGGCGGCGGCTCTCGAGCCCGGCGGCTGAGTGCACTCAGCCAGTTCGCCCTAAGCCGCTGCTGCGGCCTTCACCGCGGAGTTGAAGGCTTTCAGGCGGCTGATTTCCACCTCCACGGGCTCCACTACAAGGTCTCCGGCGACGTCGGCGACGGCTGACGTGAGCCGCTTCCTCGCAGCCGAGGCCCGCATGCGAGCCGCCGCTGCCGTGATGAACTTCGCGGTGACCGCGAGGAGGATGCCCAGCGCGGCTCCCCCGGCGATCATGAGGGTGGGAACAGGCCAGCCCTCCACGCGGGGCACGTCCGGGACCGGAAGCTGGAGGTAGCCGAGGACGGCCAGCACGCCCAGCCACCCCAGCCCGCCGACGGCGGTCAGCAGGGCCAGCCACTGGATCACGTTGAAGACGCCCCACCACCAGGACTTCCGGCCGGCTTTCAGGTCAGTGCCGGCGATGGCCTGGTCCAGGGCATCCGGTAGCTGCTCCCTGCCTTCGCGGGCTGCGTTCCGGATGGACGCCCGCCATGGGCCGGGTGCGCCGTCGCTCGCTGCATCGGCGAATTCACGGACCGCGGCGTCTGTCCGGGCCCGCTCGGGTGCGCTGGCCGGGGGCAGGGAGGTCCTGTTCACTTCGGGGTTGGCGGCGCGCCGCAGGTTCAGGCGCCGCAGCGGATCCGGCCTGAACCGGACGAGCCACCGCGTTACCGGCCAGCCTGTGCTGCGGGTGGACTCCAGCCTGTAGGAGCGGCCTACGGCATCGACCACGAGAGGAACGTTGGCCGCGATGGCGAGCTCCTCCGCCAGCCGCGCCTTCGATCCGCCCTTCACCCCGGCTGCCTCGCCTGCCCCTGACGCCTCCAACAGCCGGGCAGAAGCCCTGGAGACATCGGCCGAGAGCCGGAGGAAATGGGCTGCCTTCCGGGCCACAACCTGGCGGATGGCGGCGCGGACCTTGTCCACTCCGGCACCGGTCAGGGCGGAAGCGCCCATGACCTGGACTGTGCCGAGGCCGTCGCGGGCAAGGATTCCTTTGAGCGATTCCAGCACCGGCGGCACGTCGGCTTCGGGAAGTCTGTCGATCTGGTTCAGCACCACGAGCGTGACGGCGGCGTGCGAGGCCAGCGGGGCCAGGAAATCGTTGTGTACGGCGGCGTCGGCATATTTCTGCGGATCCAGCACCCAGACGAGGACGTCCACCATGCCCACGAGGCGCTGCACCGTCTCGCGGTTTGCGGTCCTGGTCGAATCGAAGTCCGGCAGGTCAAGGAGGATGAGCCCGCTGGATTCATCCGCGAAGTCCGGCACAGGCCCGGCATGATGGCGCTGCCGCACGTCCAGCCAGTCCAGCAGCGCCTCGCTGCCTTCCACTCCCCAGACACTCGCCAGCGGTTCCGACGTGGTGGGCCGGCGGGCTGCCGCCGTCGCAATTTCAGCGCCGTTGACGGCATTGAACAGGGTTGACTTGCCGCTTCCCGTGGCACCGAAGAAGCCCACCACGGTGTGGTCCGCCGAAAGGGACCGCCGCGAGCTTGCCCGTTCCAGAACGTGGAGAACTTCACCGAGCGCGTCGTCCGGAAGGACGCCCTCCGCCAGTTCACGGGCATCGTTCAGGGCCTCAAGGCGGGTCTGCAGCCGGGTCGCTTCCTTGGCCAGGCCGTGGCGGCTCACGCGGCGTCCGCCAGCCGGGCAAGCAGCCGGGCTTGGCCCGCCAGCACGTCGGCTGATGCGCCCTGATCAAACGCCAGCCGCTCCAGGAAACGCTGCTGTTCAGCCTGCAGCAGCCGCTGGCAGCGGGCCTGGAGGTCCTCACGGGCAGTCCGGGCGAGCCGGCGCACGGCATCCTCGCCGAAAAAGGCCTCGAGCAGTCTCTGGCCGACGACGGCCGTGCCGCCTGCGATTCCGACTTCCAGTCCCGTCAGGCCTGCAGTCATGGAGAAGACCACCACCATCAGGGCGGCTCCGAGTCCGTTGATGCCGAAGGACAGCCACCTCGCCTGCGTTCGCTTGTCCTGGCCCTCGGTCCGGATCAGTTCCATCAGGCTCCCCTGCCAGGCCCGGATCTCCGCGGCTACGTCCTCTGCAAAGCCCGGCGTGGTTCCCGAGAGGTCGTCCGTGCCGAGCAGCTGGCGGCCGGCCGGGTCCGAGCGCCAGCGCCGGTCCGTGTCCTCGGCAGCATTGGCTGCTTCATCGACAATGACCGCCTGCAGCCCGGTTTCGATCGCGGTTTCCACCTTGACCGCGGGGGCGGGTTCGCCGCGGAAGAACGCGCCCATGCGGTCCCGGAAGCGGCCGATATTCTGTTCCACGCTCCGGAAGAATTCACCCGTACCCACGAAATCCTGCCAGCGCGCCAGTACCTCACCCCGCAGCAGGGCTCCGTCTTTGGTGGCGTTCAGGATCCGGACCAGCGCGTCCTGGTAGGCGCTGCGGGCATCGTCGCCCAGCACCCCGGCCGCCCGCGCCTGTTCGCTCGCGGCCTCCGCCACCAGCTGGACACGCTGGCCCAGTGCCTTCACCGTGCCGTTGAGCGTGCGGCGGGCAATGTCCGCCCTCCCGGCGGCGTCGGCCGCCAGGTTTCCCAGCCAGGCCCTGAGGGGCTCGACGGCGGCGGCCGGAAGCATGCCGAGCGGGTTGAGGGAGACTTCCGGAACGACGAACAGTGCAGCTTCCCCGAGGCCCTCGCGCGCCAGCATCGCACGCAAGTCCTCGCTGACTTCGGCTTCGGCCGCCGGCGGGACCCGGTCGAGTACGACCGCAACCATGATGTCCCGGGACGCCGCGTTCAGCAGCAGTTTCCAGGGGACGGCGTCGGCGTAGCGGTTGGCGGTGGTCACAAAGACCCACAGGTCAGCGGCCGCCAGCAGCTGGCCAGCCAGCTTGCGGTTGTCATCGGAAATGGAATCGACGTCGGGGGCATCAAGGAGTGCCACGCCCTGCGGTACCGCGGTGTCCCCCACCAGGACCAGCGACGAGACGGCGGCGGCGTCCGGCGCGGGGCCGGCCTGGCTGGCCGGGACCTCGGCAGGGACGACGACACCCCGAATGCGGCTGAGGCCCGGCAGGACGCGCAGGTCCTCAAACCATGCTCCGTCCGCCGGATGGTGCAGGAGTATGGGCTGCCTGGTGGTGGGACGGATTGCCCCTGCCCGTGTCACCGGGTGGCCCACCAGGGCGTTGACGAGCGTCGATTTGCCGGCGCCCGTGGAACCGCCGACGACGGCCAGCAGCGGGGCATCGAGGCTCCGGTAGCGCGGGAGGATGTAGTCATCGAGCTGGGCCACCGCATTGCGGATCTCGAGCCTGGTTTGTTCCGCGCCGGGCAGGGCCAGCGGCAACGACACGGACGCCAGGTCGCGGTGCACGGCCTCGAGCAGCGCCACAGCCCCGGCCGACTGCTCGGCGGGTGACTTTGGCCGGCGGCTGGGCGGCTCTGGCACGTGGGATGGGGTCACAGCTTCATCATGCCAGTTCGCGGAGCCTACGCAACGCGTCCTTGGACCGGCGCCAGCGCCGGGCCGGAACCTCAACATAGCGGCAGGACAACCAGGCCAGGGGTGCCACGATGAGCAATGCGGCTCCGGCGAAAATGAGTGGCGGTACCGCGTTATGGATTCCGAGGGAGGCAAGGACCTGCTGCACGGGCCAGCCGTAGATGTAGACGCCGTAGGAAATGTCGTAGCGGGACCCCACCGCGGAAAGCGGCAGCTGCAAGGACCCGGCCAGCAGAAGAACACACAAGGGCAGGTGTATCAACGACGGGGCAAATCCCAGACCGGCAATGACAGCCACCAGGACAGCGCAGACACCGATAGCACCGCGACCCGCAGGAATCCGGTCCCGGAAGAGGTATGCCAGCGAACCCGCCAGGAATGTCAAGACCGGCACCAAGGGCCAGTCGTAGGGCGCGGGAGAGACAAGCCATCCGGCATCAACGGCAAAAACGACTACGGAACCGAGAATGAAGAGGCTAAGCAGAGTCAGGCGGGCAAGCTCCGGGCGGCCGATTCCGAAGACCACGCCAACCAGGACGTAGCAGACGATCTCCCAAAACAGGGTCCAGAGCGGGCCATTCCATGACATGGGATCCGGCAGACCGTCCAGCGTTCCCGGGATGCCTGCAAGTGCTACCTGCGGCATCCCTGCACTCAGGTTCGTGGCGAAGTACATCAGCACGTCCGGCCATGCGAACCGCCTGCCGGCTACGGCAGCCGTCAGCGGCGCTATCACGAAGGCCACCACGGCGACGCACACGATGAGTCCCGGATAGATCCGCAGGAACCTCGCCCGGGCGTAGGTCCCGGCGGACCTCGCCTGCATCCTGCTCTGGGTAATCAGGTATCCGGAAATTCCGAAGAATCCGATGACGGCCCACGTCCCCAGCTTCACACCCCCTGGCTGCGGTTCGGGCCCGTATCCGCCCAACCACCACGAGTGGGACACGATAACCATTGCGGCCAGTACCAGCCTGAGGGCGTTGAGCGAATTCTTGCCCTCTGCGAACCTGTCCCCCAGCATGGATGTCCCCCAATGAGTTTGACTGGGTTCAGGGTATGGCAGTGGTCACATGTTGGCCATAGCGCCGTCAGGACGAAAAGGGGCCAGACAACAAAAATCCCCCGGAGCCTAAGCTCCGGGGGATATTGGTGACCCCAGCGGGATTCGAACCCGCGTTACCGCCGTGAGAGGGCGGCGTACTAGGCCGCTATACGATGGGGCCGAGTACTTTTCCGATCGGCATCTCTGCCATTCGGGCTAAGTGATTGTTTCACACACTTAGCAGCTGTTTCAAATCGGTAATTCGCTTTGAAACTTCCGAAAAACCTGCGGAATTCCGCGGATATTTCAGAGCTGGGATACCAGGACTCGAACCTAGAATGACGGTACCAGAAACCGTAGTGTTGCCAATTACACCATATCCCAATGGCACTTTCGGGCCGGTTTCGCAGGATCAATCCTGCGCTCCGAGCGCCTCAGCACGAGTAATTACTTTACCCGAGAGATTTGCCCTGCACAAATCGGCCCCCGAACCCCGCAGAAGATGACCCGCCCCGGCCACTTTCCGCACGGCACGGGCCCTGCCATAGCGCCAAAACCCCCGGCATTATGCGGAAGTTGCCGCGGGCACCCGCGAGGATAACGCCCGGCGACGCACCGCCGAGGCTCCCCGCGGAGGCCCGCACGCCGTCACCTTTTGCCTGTTAGCTGCATCACGTCCACGGGGGTGCCGGGCGGCGCGCAGGAAAAGCATGCGTTAGGCGGCCTGGTCCCGGGCCAGCAGCTCCAGCAGGGTGGCCACCTCGTGACCCTTGAAGTCCGGGGCTGACTCCCCGACGCGGTTCAGCCAAACGCCCAGCAGGCCAGCCGCCGTCGAGCCCTCAGCGTCGAGCAGCCGGTTGTCCCCGACGTACAGCGTGCTGTCCGCGGTGCTGCCCAGGAGACGCACGCCTTCCAGGTAGATGGCCGGATCGGGCTTGGGGACACCCACGGTGTCGGTGCCCACGAGAACATGGATCCGCTCCAGCCCGGCGCTGTCGAGCTTGACGCGCTGGTAGTCATGCACATTGTTGCTCACGGCACCGTAAGGCACGCCGGCAGCGTCCAGCGCGTCCAGGAGCGGCGTGACGTCTTCGAACGCCCTGACGTAGCTGGGCTGCAGCCGGGCATAGGAGCTGAGCCAGTTATGCGATTCTTCGCCTTCGCCCAGTTCGACGCCGAAGTGTCCCAGTGCCGCACGCCCCCGCAGCAGCCGCTGCTCGTTGAAGGTCAGCTCGCCAGCGAGGTAGCGGTCGTAGTAGTGCGTGGTTTCGTGCGTGAAGATCCTGCCGAATTTCTCCCACCCGGCCTGGTCCAGGCCGGGCAGAAGGTGTTCGCTGACATCGCGCAGCGCCGTTGTCATGGCGAATCCCAGGTCAACCAGGGTGTCGTCGATGTCGAAAAGGACGCCGCCCACAGCACCGAACCGGCGGTCCAGAACGGTTCCGGCTTCCACGGCCGCCTGTCCGGACATCAGCCGCGGAAGGCGCGAAGCCGCGCCAGTGACGATTCCCTGCCCAGGATCACCATGGATTCGAACAGCGGCGGCGAGATCCGGCGGCCCGAAATGGCAGTGCGGACCGGGCCGAACGCCAGCCTCGGCTTGATGCCAAGGTCCTCCACCAGCGCCTGCTTCAGGGCGGTTTGGATGTTTTCCGCGCTCCAGTCCCCCACCGGCTCGAGGGCGGCCAGCGCCGCGTCGAGGACCTCGTCCAGGTTCTGCGGAAGGCCCTTGCGGGCGTCGTCAGCGACGTCAATGGCGTCGTCGGCCTTGAACAGGAAGGCAAGCATTTCGGGGGCTTCGCCCAGCAGGGAGATGCGCTCCTGGATGAGCGGGGCGGCCTCGGCCAGAATCTCCTCCTCGCGGACGGTCAGCGTGTCCCCGACGAGTCCCGCGGCCCGGAGGTACGGGACCAGGCGTCCGCGGAAATCCTCCGGTTCAAGCATGCGGATGTGGGTGCCGTTGATGGCTTCGGCCTTCTTGATGTCGAAGCGGGCCGGGTTGGCCAGGACGTCGTTGACGTCGAAGTGCTCGATCAGCTGCTCCACGGTGAAAATGTCCTCGTCGGCGGACAGGCTCCAGCCCAGCAGGGAGAGGTAGTTCAGCAGGCCTTCGGGGATGAAGCCGCGGTCCCGGAGCAGGAACAGGTTGGACTGCGGATCCCGCTTGGAGAGCTTCTTGTTGCCTTCGCCCATGACGTATGGAAGGTGCCCGAAGACGGGCATGTAGCTAGCCACGCCGATGTCCATCAGGGCCCGGATCAGCACCACCTGGCGGGGGGTCGAGGAGAGGAGGTCTTCGCCGCGGAGGACGTGGGTTATCCCCATCAGGGCGTCATCGACGGGGTTGACCAGGGTATAGAGCGGGGAGCCGTCGGCGCGGACAATGACATAGTCCGGGATGCTGCCGGCCTTGAAGGTGATTTCGCCGCGCACCATGTCCGTGAAGGTGACGTCCTCGTCCGGCATGCGGACGCGCAGCACCGGCTGGCGCCCCTCGGCCTTAAAGGCCGCCAGCTGCTCATCGGAAAGATTGCGGTCGAAGTTGTCATAGCCCAGCTTGGGGTCGCGGCCGGCGGCCCGGTGCCGTGCCTCAACGTCCTCCGGCGAGGAATAGCACTCGTAGGCGTAGCCGGCCTCCATGAGCTTGGCCACCACGTCCTTGTAAAGGTCGAGTCGCTGCGACTGGCGGTAGGGCTCGTGCGGCCCGCCGACTTCAACGCCTTCCTCCCAGGTGATACCGAGCCATTTCAGAGCTTCGAGCAGCTGCTGGTAGCTCTCCTCCGAATCGCGCGCGGCGTCCGTGTCCTCGATGCGGAACACGAACGTGCCGTCGGTGTGCCGGGCGTGGGCCCAGTTGAAGAGGGCCGTGCGGATCAGGCCGACGTGCGGGGTGCCGGTGGGCGAAGGGCAGAACCGGACCCGGACAGGGGTGTCGGCGGTGACTTCACGGAGGGCGGAGCTGGAGACGGCATGGGGCGCAGAAGGAGTAGTCATAGTGACTCCAACTTTACCGCCTGCCTCAGAGGGGAATTCGTCGCAATCTCCCTTGTTGGCTGCACCCGGAAACAGAACAGCCGCCACGCGGATCCACGTGGCGGCTGCCGGCAATGCTGGCGGAATGGGGCTACCGGCGGACGATGGGGTTCGAGAGCCTGCCGATGCCCTCGATTTCGACTTCGAAGCGGTCGCCGGCCTGTACGAGATCCACGCCCGCCGGGGTACCCGTCATAATGACGTCGCCGGGAAGCAGGGTGAACGCGCTGGAAACGATGGAGACGAGTTCCCGGACACCGCGGATCATCTGGTTGGTGCTGCCGTCCTGGCGGAGCTCGCCGTTGAGCCTGCCTTTGATGGACAGGTCCTCGGGGTCAAGCTCGGTCTCGATCCAGGGGCCGAGCGGCGCGGAGGTGTCGAAGCCTTTGGCACGGGCCCACTGCAGATCGGTTTTCTGGACGTCCCGGGCGGTGAGGTCGTTGCCGCAGGTGTATCCGAAGATCACGTCGTCTGCGCGCTCTTCCGGGACGTCCTTGCAGATCCGCCCGATCACCACGCAGAGTTCAGCCTCGTAGGAGACTTCATCGGAGAACTCCGGAAGCACGACGGGGTCGTTCGGACCGACGACGGAGGTGTTGGGCTTCAGGAACAGGAGGGGGTACTGGGGCACTTCGTTCCCGAGTTCGCGGGCGTGTTCCGCGAAGTTGCGGCCCACGCCGATCACCTTGCTGCGGGGGATGATCGGCGCAAGCAGGCGGACGTCCTCCAGCTTGTGGCGGACGTGGGTGCGTTCCACACCGTTGAAGAAGGGGTCGCCGTTGATGACAGTGATTTCCTCACTGCCTGGCTCGCCTTCAACGACGCCGTAGAGGGGATCAGAATCAGCTACAAACCGGGCAATACGCATGGCCCCAAGCCTACAGTCTCGCCCGGGACCGGCCACCGCAGCCGTGCTTCCCGCTGCACGCCCGCGTCAGATCCGCTCGCGCAGGGTGCGCAGGTACTCCAGCTGGGCCGCCACCGAATTCTCGGCCGCGCGCCGCACGGACGGGTCGACGTCGGAATAGACGACGTCGGTGACGTCCCGGACACCGGCGTCCGCGCCCAGGCCGGCGAGGGCCGTCCGGATCTGGGTGAGGCGGTCCAGCCGGTGGCTGCGGTATGCGCGCACCACGGCGTCCAGGGCCGGCAGGACAGGCCCGTGGGCGGGCAGCACCGTGGCCGGTCCCAGCAATTCCAGCCGGTCGAGGGAGGACAGGTAATCGTCCAGCCGGCCGTCCGGGTGGTCCAGCACGGTGGTGCCGCGGCCAAGGATGGTGTCCCCTGTGAGCACGGAACCGGCAGGGCCGTCGAGGGGCAGGTGGAAGCAGACCGAATCGGAGGTGTGTCCCGGGGTGGCCAGGACCCGGACCTCGGTTCCGGCCACGGAGATGACCTCGCCGGGCTGGAGCGGCGTCCCCGCGGTGCAGTGCGCCGGGTCGGCTGCGCGGACGGGAGCACCCGTCAGTTCGTGGAGGCGGACAGCGCCGGCGGTGTGATCAGCATGGTGGTGCGTGATCAGGATGAGTTCGACGGGACCGGCACCGGCCAGCTCCTGCAGGTGCGTCTCGTCCAGCGGTCCGGGGTCCACGACGGCGACGCCCGGGTGGCCGGACGCAGCAATGATGTACGAATTGGTGCCGTCCAGGCTCATGGGCCCGGGATTCGGGGCCAGGCGGTACCTGGTCAGGGTGCTGCTGACGGCGAAGGCTGGTGGCGTGTCCGGACTCACAGACCCATTCTTGCATTTGAGCGGAAAACTGCACTGAGCCGAAACCGGCTCTGCGGAAACGCCGACGGCGGGTGGCCGGCCAGGTGCCTCGACAGCACCCGCCGGCCATCCGCCGTCGTACGTGGAAAAAGCCTCAGGCGAGCCTGGTGAGCCAGCCGTGCGTGTCCGCAACCGTTCCGGTCTGGATACCCAGAAGGCGCTCGCGGATGGCCATGGTGGTCTCGCCCGCTTTGGCATCCTCGGAACCGATGAATTCAGTCTCGTCCTTGAGCACGCCGATGGGTGTGATGACTGCTGCCGTCCCGCAGGCGAAGACCTCGGCGATCTCACCGGAAGCCACGCCGTCCCGCCATTCATCCAGCGTGATCTTGCGCTCGCTCACATCCCGGCCCATGTCCTTGGCCACCTGAATGACGGACATCCGCGTGACGCCTTCCAGGATGGTGCCCGTCAGTGCCGGGGTGACGAGCGAACCGTCCTTCATCACGAAGAAAACGTTCATGCCGCCGAGTTCCTCAACCGCATTGTCATTCAACTGGTCCAGGAACAGCACCTGCTTGCAGCCGTTCGCCTCTGCCTCCTGCTGCGCGATCAGCGATGCCGCGTAGTTGCCGCCGCACTTGGCCGCACCGGTGCCGCCGCGGCCCGCCCGGGCGTACTGGCGGGAAATCCAGATGGAGACCGGCTTGAGCTCGCCGCCGAAGTAGTTTCCGGCCGGCGAGGCGATGACCCTGAAAGACACCTCACGGGCGGCACGGACCCCCAGGAACGCCTCGGTGGCAATCATGAACGGACGAAGATAGAGCGCTTCGCCGTCGCCCGAGGGGACCCATTCCTTGTCCGCCGCCACGAGTTCGCGGATGGCGCCGAGGAAGTACTCTGCGGGAAGCTCCGGCAGGGCAAGGCGGCGGGCGGACTGGTTCAGGCGCGCGGCGTTGGCCTCGGGGCGGAAGGTCCAGATGGTGCCGTCGGCATGCCGGTAGGCCTTCAACCCCTCGAAGATCTCCTGGCCGTAGTGGAGCACGGCGGCCGACGGGTCCAGGGCGATGGGTCCGTAGGCTTCAATCCGGGCATCGTGCCAGCCGCCGTTTCCTTGTTCGTCGACCTTGTAGTCAACGATCGCAGTGTGGTCGGTGAAGTAGTTGCCAAATCCCGGGTTCGCCAGGATGGCTGCACGCTCTTCAGCAGACTTCGGGGTCGCCGAGGGATGCTGGGTGAATTCGACGCCATGGGCAGTCTGAGTCATGGTTCCTCCACGGTCGGCTGCCTGGCATGTGAACGTGGTTCAGCATCGGACCACGGCAGCATATTGGTAATCCAGGTCAAGCTTACGCCTGCTGGACTGGCCTAAACGGCCGCCGCGATGGCGTCCCCGATGGCGCTGGTGCTGCGCACTTCACCGTTGCGGCCTTCGACGTCGGCCACCACCGCCGCCTCGATCCGTTGTGCCGCGGCGGCATAGCCGAGATGCTCCAGCAGGAGCGCCGCCGACAGGATGGCAGCCGTCGGATCCGCCTTCTGCTGCCCGGCGATGTCCGGCGCAGACCCGTGGACGGGCTCGAACATGGACGGCGCCGTACGGTCCATGTTGATGTTGCCGGAGGCGGCGAGGCCGATGCCGCCGGTGACGGCCGCCGCAAGGTCCGTGATGATGTCGCCGAAGAGGTTGTCCGTGACAATCACATCGAAGCGTGCGGGGTCCGTAACCATGAAAATGGTGGCGGCATCGATGTGCAGGTAGTCGTGGCTGACTTCGGGAAATTCCTTGGCCACGGCCTCAACCGTGCGCTTCCACAGATGACCTGCGTACACCAGGACGTTGTGCTTGTGGACCAGCGTCAGCTTCTTGCGCGGTCGCTCGTTGGCGCGCCGGAAGGCGTCGCGAACCACACGCTCCACGCCGTGGGCGGTGTTCAGTGAAACTTCGGTGGCCACTTCATGGCGCGTTCCGCCCCGCAGCGTGCCGCCGTTGCCCACATAGGGACCCTCTGTGCCTTCACGGACCACGATGAAATCGATGTTCCCCGGGTTGGACAACGGGCTGCCCACACTGCCGTACAGCTTCGAGGGCCGCAGGTTCACGAAGTGGTCCAGGCTGAAGCGCAGCTTGAGCAGCATCTCGCGCTCAATGATGCCGGAGGGGATCCGGGTGTCTCCGGGGGCCGCGCCCACGGCGCCGAACAGGATGGCGTCCCTGGTCCGCAGGTCCTCCAGAACCGCGTCCGGAAGCGTCTCCCCCGTCTCGAGCCAGTGCTGCGCACCCAGCTTGTAGTGGGTCTGTTCGAGGGTGACGCCCTCGGCGGCGACCACCTTCCCGAGGACCTTGAGGGCTTCGGCGGTGACCTCCGGGCCAATGCCGTCGCCGGGAATGACAGCGAGATTGATCGTTGATGCGCTCATGTTTTTCAGAGTAGCCAAGCGATCCACATTCTGGTCAAACCGTCTCATTATTCAGACGCCCCGGACCGGGTGGGGTCATTTGGCTGGCACCGGCGAGGCCACGACGGCCACATTCTTGCCCCAGAGGTCCTGGGTGTAGCAACTGACCAGCACGAGGCGGTTCGGAACAACGGACCAGATGGGGCTGTCCTTCAAGGTGGACTTCGTATAGGTCGTGACGGAGTCAACCCGGTAGGAAAGTTTTGCCTTGGCAGTAACGACGGTAAAGACGTCCCCGGGGACTGCCGCCGAACTGAGGTGGTTGAAGGGCGCGTCCTGGCCCTCCCAACTATGCCCGATGACGTAGGTGGTGTTCACGGAGCCAACCCCGGGCTGGCCGTACGGTGTGAGCCAGTATCCGTCCATGGTCTCCGGTGGCACGATGGACCGGCTGTCGACATCGCCGCCACCCGGCTTCAGCGGGTGCACTACGACGTCCATGCCGGCAGCAGGATAGATGATCCGCTCCGGCGGTGCGGCGGTAATGGCCAGCGGCTTCGGGGCCGCAGAGGGCTTCGGGGCTGCAGGTTTTGCGGGAGCGCCTGCCTTGCCTGCAGCGGGAGCCGTCGCTGTGGCGGCGGGAGTCGGGCCCGTCCCTGCTTGCAGGCCCTCTGGAAACTGGGTCACCGGCCCGCCAGGTGAATACCGGACAACGGGCGCGTCCACGGCGGAGGCATTTGACAGGCCGGTACCGGCGGCGCCATAGATGAGCCAGGCAGTCAGAATCCCCAGACAGCAGAATGACAACACAAGCAGGTCCACGTAGCTGAGCAGCAGCCTTCGGCTGCCCCCACGCTCCGCCTCCCTGTTATGTCGATGGCTGCCCATGGCTCCTCCTTTTGGCGGGAATCGGATAGAAGGGTGCCACGTCCCAGCCACGTGGCACCCTCAAGCCGCTACCGTTTAGCTGCCAAGCTTCCTGGCCCGGGCACCACCCCGCGCCAGAACTACGGCGGACAGGCCCGTAAAGAGGGCTGTCAGGGCGGCCAGCCAAGCAGGAATCCCACTCTCGGTTCCACCTCCGGCAGCCGTCTGCACGTTGTAGCCCGCGTTGGTCGCAGGAGCTGCAACAGGCACCGCCGCAACCGGCGCCGCAGCTGCAGGAGCAGCCGCTGCCGGCTTCGCCACTGGCTTTGCCGCAGGCTTGACCACCGGCTTGACCACGGGCTTGACCACTGGAGCCTCCGGTACAACAACCGCCGGTGGTGCTACCACCGGGGGTGCCACAACCGGGGGTGCCACAACCGGAGGCTGCTCCTCGGCCGGCGGTTCCTCGGCGGGCGGTTCCTCGGCGGGTGGCTCCTCGTACGGCGGTTCCTCGTTGTCTGGGCATTCATAGCCGACGCCGTTGCCGTTGCCCCCACCGTTACCGCCGCTGTTCCCGTTCCCGTTCCCGCCGTCGCCGCCGTTGCCGTTCTCATGACCTTCCTCATTGACGTCGATCTCAATGACGGGGTTCTTCTCTGAGCCGGTCTGGTGGCAGACTTCGACCTGCCCGTTGCCCGGCGTGGCGATTGCCGGGAGTGTGGTGCCTAAGAGTCCGAGACCCACAAGCCCCACCGCCGCGATAGTTCGTCTCATTTCGTGTCCCTCCATACCGCTGGATCAAACTGACCGGACCGTTCGCGGCATTTCCCTCTCACAACGAACCACTGTCTGAAGGTCAAACGGTGGACTAGAAGTTGGTGGATACTCCCAAAGGCGTCGTCAGTCTGCTTGCAATCTCAGGGTAGGATGCGGTTCTGCAGCAGTCCCGAGTAGTCACTACGCCTTATTCGGGGGCCTTCTACTTGGTGGTGCCGGCTCTGGCGCCCGTTTGTACCTGCCACCACTTGGATAGGGGCGGCGCGGGTATGGGTACAACGAAAAGAACCCCCGTGCCCTGGTCATAACGGGGGCACGGGGGTCTCCCGGCAGCGGCCGCCGCCGGGAGGGAATCAGGCTCAGGCTTCGGCAGGTTCCTCGTACTTCGGGAAGACCGGAACCGGTGCGGGGAGGCTGGTCCCGGGCACGATCGGCACGGGGATCGCAGTGAACTGCCGGGCGTCGCCTTCCGGCTGGCCCAGAGCGCCGAGCAGCGTGGCCATGGCGCCCGGCATGACCGGCTGCGCCAGGATGGCCACGACGCGCAGCACCTCGAGCGTCACGTAGAGTACCGTCTGCATGCGTTCGACGTCGGTCTTCCGCAACACCCACGGGGCCTGCTCGGCGAAGTATGCATTGGTGTCGCCCAAGACGCCCCAGATGGCTTCGAGGGCGCGGCTGAATTCCTGCTTGTCGAAGGCGGCACGCGCCTGGCCAAGCAGGGCGTTTGCCTGGGCAAGGATGGCCTGGTCCTCGGCGGTGAACGCGCCGGGCACCGGTACCAGCCCCTCGCAGTTCTTCGCCACCATGGACAGGGACCGCTGCGCGAGGTTGCCGAAGTTGTTCGCCAGGTCGGAGTTCATCCTGCCCACGATCGCCTCGTGGTTGTAGCTGCCGTCGGCACCGAAGGGAACTTCGCGCAGGAAGAAGAACCGGACCTGGTCAAGGCCGTACTGGGCTACGAAGTCCTCGGGGGCCACCACGTTGCCCAGGGACTTGGACATCTTGACGCCGTTGTTGTTGAGGAAGCCGTGGATCATGATGCGCTTCGGCAGCTCCAGGCCGGCGCTCATCAGGAAGGCAGGCCAGTAGATGGCATGGAAGCGCGAGATGTCCTTGCCGATGATGTGGACGTCCGCGGGCCAGTACTTCCTGAAAGACTCCGATTCAACGTCCGGGTAGCCGGCCCCGGTCAGGTAGTTCGTGAGGGCGTCGACCCACACGTACATGACGTGCTTGTCGTTGCCTGGCACGGGAACGCCCCAGTCGAAGGTGGTGCGGCTGATGGACAGGTCCTCCAAACCGCGCTTCACAAAGCTGATGACCTCGTTGAAGCGGTATTGCGGGGCTCCGAATTCCGGCTGCGCCTCGTAGAGCGCCAGCAGCTTGTCCTGGTAGTTGGAGAGGCGGAAGAAGTAGCTTTCCTCGGCCGTCCAGGTCACCGGGGTGTCGGTCTCCTTGGTGTACCGCGCGCCGTCCTCCTTGACCACGGTGTCGTCTTCACCGTAGTAGGCCTCGTCACGGACGGAGTACCAGCCCTCGTACTTGGACAGGTAGATGTCCCCGTTGGCTTCCATCTTCTTCCAGATGGCCTGTGAGGCGGCATAGTGGTCGGCATCCGTCGTGCGGATGAACCGGTCATAGGAGATGCCCAGGGCCGCGTGCGCCGCCTTGTAGATTTCCGCGTTCCGGTCCACGAGCTCCTTGGGCGCGAGGCCTTCCTTCTCCGCCGCCTGGGCGATCTTCAGCCCGTGCTCGTCAGTGCCGGTCAGGAACATCACGTCGTAGCCGTCGAGCCGCTTGAAGCGGGCCATTGCATCGGTGGCAATGTATTCGTAGGCATGGCCGATGTGCGGCACACCGTTGGGGTACGTGATGGCCGTCGTGATGTAGAACGGGCTCTTGTCTGGGGAAGTCACGGGCGGAAGGTTACCTTTGGTGCGGAGGGATGGATCTAGATCAGTTCGGTCAGCGTATCGCTGAGCCGGACCAGTTCGTGATCATGTGAAGCAACGAGGACGGCAATGCCGTCGGAGGTCGTGTCCTTCAGGATGCTGATGATGCGGTTGGCCGAGGCCCGGTCCAGGCTCGCCGTGGGCTCATCGACCACGAGCACGCGCGTTCCCAGAATGAGGGCGCGGGCAATGGCGACGCGCTGGCGCTCACCGCCGGACAGCTGGGCGGGGCGGTGCCGCATCCTGCGCCCCAGGCCCACCAGGTCGAGCAGGTCCTTGGCCATGTCGCGGCGCTGGTCCACTTCGCCGTCGGGAACAGCCGGCAGCAGGACGTTCTCGAGGGCGCTCATGCCGTCAATCAGCGCTCCGCCCTGGTCGACGTAGCCGATGAGGGCGCGGCGGCGGTCGGCGATCTCGTCGTCGCCCATGCTTTCGAGCGACTCGCCCTCCCACAGCACCCGGCCCGACGTCGGCAGCGTGAGGCCCGCCCCCACCGTCAGGATGCTGGTCTTGCCGGAGCCGCTGCGGCCGGCGACGCAGTGCATCTCACCGGCGTGCAGCGTCAGGTCGAATCCCTCCACTACGCTGACGGCGTCGGCTCCGCCTTTGCCGCCGCCGTAGCGGATGGTGATGTTGTTCAGCTCGAGCGGTGTACCGTGATCGGCGGCCTTGACGAGGGTGTTGGCGCGCGTCTGGAGCGGGCCTTCGCCGTCGTCGTTCCCGCGCGCCCGGCGAAGGTTAAGGTCGTTGGTCATTGGACTACTTTCGTTGCAATCGGAATCCAGCAGAGTACGGCCACGAGCCCGGCCACGGCGGCCCAGAGCGCGGCATAGGGAGCGAGGAGCAGTCCGACGCCGAGGGCGCCCAGGACGCCGAGCGGCACTGCCACGGCGCCCACCAGGACGTTCTCGAAGAACCGGACCTGTCCAAGCATGTCGGGGTTCCAGCCCATCGCCTCAAGCGTGCCGAGGTACTGGCGTTTGGCCTGCAGCTCGAAACGGCCGGTGACGAGGGTCAGAAGCAGTCCGACCGCAACGCCGGCGAGGCCCAGGATGATGCTCGGCAGGGCAACGCTGGCAGCGGCCATTCCGCTCAGTGCGCTGGCGCCCGCGGCGCGCGGGATGTCGATCAGCAGGGCGATCAGGCCGCCGACTGCCGCGCCGAACACGCCGACCGCCACCGCGAGCGAGATGGCATTGAAGCGGTTGGTGGTCAGCTGCCGGTTGGCAAACGTCAGGGGTGAGTCAACAGCGATGAGCCGCTCGTCGTGCTGCGGTTCCTGGTCGATCTCCTCGCGGTGCCGCAGCTGCTGCGCGGCGAAGAACGCCGCTGCGGCGTACAGCACCAGCACGGATGCCGAAACAATCACCGTGGCGAGGTTCCAGCTCAGCAGGCTCAGGATGATGCCGGCCAAGGCCAGCAGCCCGGCGCCCACGGCGAATTCCTCCAGGACCCACGAGCGGATCCTCCGCTGGGTCCAGCCCATGGCGCGTAGCGTGCCGGCCTCGCGGCGCCGCTGGCGGACATAGCTCACGGTGGATGCCCCTGTCAGCAGCGCCGCGCCGCAGAGAGTCAGGAAGAGCAGCGTGATGTTGGTGGCCGTCAGCGACCCGCTCACGGCGTCGGCCGCGTCCTGCCTGACCCATGACTGCTGGACAGTGCCCAGCGCCGATTCCTTGCCGGCGCCGTCCTTTGAGTAGCCGGGGACGAAGATGTTGGCGTCCTCGCGGGCGGACCCTGCCACGATGGTGGCTTCCAGGCCCATGTCGCGGATCTCGTTGGCCAGCTTCTCAACGTCCGGCTGGACCTGCTTCCAGCTTCCGGGTGCGGCGGCGCGCACACGCACTGCGTCAATGACCGAGGCGTTCTTCTCGTAGCCGCGGGCGGCCGCGAGGCCGTAGTAGTCCGTGATGGCGCCGGCCGACTGGCTGGCCAGTCCCGTGGCACTCAGCGAAGGCTTCAGAGTTGTGTCCTGGACGTCCTTGCCCTGGGCATCCTTGGTGAGGGTCAGCGGGGCGGGGTCGTAGCCTCCCAGCGGCAGCCTGTTGACGTCGCCGGCCGCTTCCTGGACGGCGGCGGGGTCGAACGTTCCGTAGACCATGGCAAGCGGAGAGGCAAGCTTCTCCCCCGTGTCAAGGTTTTCCCGGTAGGAGCGCTCATCGACCGGATTCCGCTGGGTCTGGTCTACAGGCTCGCCGGCGGCCGTCTTTTCCGGGAGGCGGTTGACGGTTACCCACTCGCCTGGCGTGGCGGTCTTGTCCACGGCGCCGTTGGCCGCGGTGGAGCCGTCTGCGTACTTGGGCGCGGAGGCGAAGTTGGTGCTCCACGTGGCGGGGGTGTAGAGGCCGCGTCCGAAGCTTGCCGGGTTGCCCAGCAGCTTGGAGTGGTCCGTGGACCCGGGCCAGGAGAGGGCGAAGGGCGACTTTGAAACGAACGGCAGGTAGTCCTTGCCGAGGGAGCGGTCAACGGTTCCGACGTCCTTGACCACATTTCCGGCGTCGTCGATTTCCTCGATCTTCACGGAGTACTTCAGGTCAAGGGATGTGCCCGAGCGGACGATCAGCGGAATCGCCTGGGAATCCTCGGTCAGTTGGCCGCTGATCTTTGCCTGCTGGTACTGGGTCATCAGCGGGGCCCAGTACTTGAGCTTGACGCCGAGGAAGTCCGGCCCCTCCTCCAGTTCCTTCATGCTGATGCCGCTGGTGAAGAGGCTCTCAAAGTGCTGGCCAACTGCAGCGGCGTTGCGGGCGTCGGCGGGCGGCGCCTTCTCCAGGGGGGCCAGGAAGTCTCCTGCGGATCCGAGCAGCGCGCGCTCGGCAACGGGGTCGACAGCGACCACGGACTCTGTGACTTCCGGCGCCATGGGCAGCGCAACCGTAAGGTTGAAAAGGTTGTGCTCCGAGCCGCCGGCGGGTGCCGGGAACTTGATGCCCGTCTCCCCCGCGGGTCCCGCGATCCGGACGCTCGTGCCGCCGTCGGTCTGTTCTTCAACGAGGCGGCCCTTGCCGAGGGTTCCCTCGGCCGAGGACTTGAAGAGCGTCTGCTCGGATGAGCCGTCCGAACTCGTGGCGCTGGCCGTCAGGCGGTACTTCTTGGGGGTCTCGTCCAGCACCGACTCTGCCGCAGGCCATTTGCCGGGATCGGTTGCGCTCGGGTCTCCGGCCGTGGCCGTGCCGACAAGTCCGGAGTTGAAGCCAAGGTAGTCCATCGCCTCAAGCCTCGGTGCCTCGAGGTTCTGGGTAACGCGGGAGACCAGGCTGATCGGCGCCGCAACGGAGGCACCCTGAAGGTCCCGGATGCCCTGCAACTGGTCGAAGCTGATGCCGCCCTGGCCGGTGGCGATCTCCGGCTGCATCAATGCACCGCCGGAACCGGCCTTGGCCTGGACCAGGATGTCGTAGAGCCCCCGCGAGTTTTCGTCCACGGTCCGGTTCAGCGCTGCCTGCGACTGGGTTTGAACCAGGACGGACAGACACATTGCGGCGATCAAAATGGCAGCGGTCAGCAGCAGCACTTTGCTTCTGATGAACCTCTGGACGGCATTCATTGGGCTCCCTGAAAAACCTGGATGGCGTGCGCACGCCTCATCACCGCTGGAGGTGAAGGTTTGTCCCTTGCGGGCGTACAAAAAGTATTGGCCGGCCTGCCGGCAAGATCCTTAATTCGGACCTAGCCATTGTACGCAGACCGGCCAATCATACTCGGCAGGGTGAACTGCGCGGCGTGGAGTTCACCCTGTGTTCATCTTCCTAGTCTTCGAGGTCCACTTCACGCACCATCTCGGCACCGATGCCGGCCTTGATCGCGTCCAGCACCTGCTGCGGGACGGAGCTGTCGATGGTCAGCAGCGCCAGGACCTGGCCGCCTTCTGCGTTCCGGGCCACCTGCATGCCGCCGATGTTGATGTTGTTCATGCCCAGGATGTGGCCGATGGTGCCGATGACACCGGGCCGGTCCGCATAGGAGACCACCACGAGGTGTTCGCTGATGGGGATTTCGACGTCGTAGCCGTTGACGCCGACGAGCTTCTGCACCTGCTTGGGGCCGGTCAGGGTTCCGGCAACGGAGATCTGGCTGCCGTCGCTCAGGGCGCCGCGGAGGGTCAGGACGTTGCGGTAGTCCTCGGCATCCGGGGTGGTGATGAGGCGGGCGTTGATGCCGCGCTGTTCGGCGATGACGGGGGCGTTGACGTAGGACACCTGTTCGGTGACGACGTCGGCGAAAATGCCCTTCAGCGCCGCGAGTTCCAGGACCTTGACGTCCAGGGAGGCGATCTCACCGGCAACCTCGACGTCGATCTGGGTCAGCGAGTCGTGCGTCAGCGCCGTGAAGATGCGGCCCAGCTTCTCGATCAGCGGGATGCCCGGGCGGACGTCGGGGGCGATGACGCCGCCGGCGACGTTCACGGCATCCGGAACGAGCTCGCCGGCGAGTGCCAGGCGGACGGACTTCGCCACGGAGACACCGGCTTTTTCCTGGGCTTCGTCGGTTGAGGCGCCCAGGTGCGGGGTCACCACTACGTTGTCCAGCTTGAAGAACGGCAGGTCGGTGCTGGGCTCCTGGACGAAGACGTCCACTGCCGCGCCGGCGATCTGACCGTCCTGCAGTGCCGTGTAGAGGGCTTCCTCGTCCACGAGCCCGCCGCGGGCGACGTTGATGACGTATGCGGTGGACTTCATCTTGGTGAAGGCATCCGCGCCGAGCATGCCGACCGTCTCAGGAGTCTTGGGCATGTGGATCGTAATGAAGTCCGACTGCGCGAGGAGCTCGTCCAGGGTCACCAGCTTCACGCCGAGCTGGGCGGCACGGGCGGAGGTGATGTAGGGGTCGTAGGCGAGGATTTCCGTATCAAAGCCCTGGAGACGGGCCGCGACCAGGGCGCCGATGCGGCCCAGGCCGATGATGCCGATCTTCTTCTCGAAGAGCTCGATGCCGGTGTACTTGGAGCGCTTCCATTCGCCGTCCTTCAGGGCGGCACTGGCCTGTGGAATGTGGCGGGCAAGGCTCAGGATATGGCCGACCGTGAGCTCGGCGGCCGAGACGATGTTGGACGTCGGGGCATTGACCACCATGACGCCGGCCTGCGTGGCGGCCTTGATGTCGACGTTGTCGAGGCCGACGCCGGCACGGGCGATGACCTTCAGGTTCTTGGCGGCGGCAATGGCCTCAGCGTCCACCTTGGTGGCGGAACGGACCAGAATGGCGTCAACGTCCTCGATGGCAGAGAGCAACTGGGAACGATCGGCGCCGTCGGTCTGGCGGATCTCAAAGTCCGGGCCAAGGGCCTCGATGGTGGCGGGCGAAAGTTCTTCGGCGAGCAGTACTACGGGTTTTGACACGGCTGATCCTCTGCATAGCAGTCCTGGGGATAAATCAAGTCTAGGCTGACGGAAAGGCCGGGCTCACATTGTTAAGTGTGAACCCGGCCTCACTGTTGCGCTCTGTATGGCGCCAGGCGTGCAGCCTTAGCGGGCTGCGGAGCCTTCTACGTAGTCCTGGTCCTGCTGCTGCCAGGAGAACAGGGAACGCAGCTCGCGGCCGACACCCTCGATCGGGTGCTGCTCTGCCTTGGCGCGCAGTTCCTTGAACTCGACGGCGCCGTTGTCCTGGTCTTCGATGAAGCGCTTGGCAAACGCGCCGCTCTGGATGTCGGCGAGGACAGCCTTCATGTTTTCCTTCACCTCGGGGGTGATGACGCGCGGGCCGGAGACGTAGTCGCCGTACTCTGCGGTGTCGGAAACGCTCCAGCGCTGCTTGGCGATGCCGCCCTCCCACATGAGGTCAACGATGAGCTTGAGCTCGTGAAGCACCTCGAAGTAGGCGATCTGCGGCTGGTAACCGGCCTCGGTCAGGGTCTCGAAACCGTACTGGACCAGCTGGGACACGCCGCCGCACAGGACGGACTGCTCGCCGAAGAGGTCCGTTTCGGTCTCTTCGGTGAAGGTGGTCTTGATGACACCGGCGCGGGTGCCGCCGATGGCCTTGGCGTAGGACTTGGCCAGTTCCCACGCGGAACCGGAAGCGTCCTGCTCCACGGCGATGATGTCCGGGATGCCGCGGCCGGCCTCGAATTCGCGGCGGACCGTGTGGCCCGGAGCCTTCGGGGCGATCAGGATGACGTCAACGCCCTCCGGAGCCTGGATGTAGCCGAAGCGGATGTTGAAACCGTGGGCGAAGGCGAGGGCCTTGCCGGGGGTCAGCTTGTCCTTGATGGAGTCGTTGTAGATCGCGCGCTGGTGCTGGTCCGGTGCCAGGATCATGATGACGTCGGCCCATTCGGCGGCGTCCGCAACGTTCTTGACCTTGAAGCCGGCTTCCTCCGCCTTGGCGATTGACTTCGAACCCTCCTTGAGGGCGATCACAACGTCGACGCCGGAATCGCGCAGGTTCAGCGCGTGGGCGTGACCCTGGGAGCCGTAGCCGACAATGGCCACCTTGCGACCCTGGATGATCGACAGGTCTGCGTCGTCGTCGTAGAACATTTCAGTCACTTGCTTAACTCCTCGTGAGTGGATTTGTTGTAGATAGGTGTGGTGGTGCGGTTACAGGCGAAGCGTGCCGCTTGGGCAGTGCCTAAGCGGAGCGCAGCGCCCGGTCACTCATGGAGCGGGATCCCCGTCCAACGGCCAGGGTGCCGGACTGCACAATTTCGCGGATACCGAAAGGCTCCAGCACCGACAGCAGTGCCGTGAGCTTTTCGGGGTGGCCGGTAGCTTCAATGACCACGGAGTCTGTGGAGACGTCAACCACTGAAGCGCGGAACAGGTCTGCGGCCTGGGTCACCTGCAGACGAGTTGCGGCATCCGCACGTACCTTGACCAGGATGTGGTCGCGCTGTACGGAAGATTCGGAAGTCAGTTCAACAATCTTAATCACGTTGACCAGTTTGTTGAGCTGCTTGGTGACCTGTTCAATCAGGTCACCGTCTGCATCGACGACGACGGTCATCCGGGACATGCCCGGAACTTCCGTGGGGCCGACGGCCAGTGAATTGATGTTGAAGGCGCGGCGGGCGAAAAGGCTGGCCACGCGGGTCAGCACACCGGGCTTGTCTTCGACCAGAACGGACAGTGTGTGGCGGCTCATGATCAGTCCTCCTCTTCCCATTCCGGGGTCATGTTGCGGGCAACCTGGATCTGGTCGTTGCTGACCCCGGCGGGCACCATCGGCCACACCATGGAGTCGGGGCTGACCACGAAGTCGATGACCACGGGCCGGTCATTGATTTCCAGGGCCTTCTGGATGGTGGCGTCGATGTCCTCGTCACGGTCGCACCGGAAAGACGCGCATCCGTAGGCTTCACCGAGTTTGACGAAGTCCGGGATCCGGATGGTCTCGTGGCCGGTGTTCAGGTCCGTGTTGGAGTAGCGGCCCTCGTAGAAGAGTGTCTGCCACTGCCGCACCATGCCCAGCGAGGAGTTGTTAATGACAGCAACCTTGATGGGGATCTTGTTGATGGCGCACGTGGCCAGTTCCTGGTTGGTCATCTGGAAGCAGCCGTCGCCGTCGATGGCCCAGACCACGCGGTCCGGCTCCCCCACTTTGGCGCCCATGGCGGCGGGAACCGCATAGCCCATGGTGCCGGCGCCGCCGGAGTTCAGCCAGGCGTGCGGGCGCTCGTACTTGATGAACTGCGCCGCCCACATCTGGTGCTGGCCGACGCCCGCGACGTAGATGCCCTCGGGCCCGGTCAGCGCACCGATGCGCTCAATGACGCGCTGGGGTGCGCTGAGGCCGTCCTCGGGCTCGGTCCATCCCAGCGGATAGGTTTCCTTGAGGTTGTTCAGGAAGGCCCACCAGCTGGCCAGGTCCGGGGTGCCGGATGTGCCGAACTGTGTCCGGACAGCTTCGGTCAGCTCAGGAATGATTTCCTTCACCGAGCCGACGATCGGGACATCGGCGGTGCGGTTCTTGGAAATCTCGGCAGGGTCGATGTCCGCGTGGATCACCTTGGCGTTCGGCGCAAAAGTCTTCAGCACGCCGGTGACCCGGTCGTCGAAGCGTGCGCCCAGGGTGATCAGGAGGTCCGACTGCTGCAGGGCAGTCACGGCCGAGACCGTGCCGTGCATGCCCGGCATGCCGACGTGCTGGGGGTGCGAATCCGGGAAGACGCCGCGGGCCATCAGCGTGGTGACCACGGGGGCGCCGGTCAGTTCCGCGAGTTCACGCAGTTCAGCGGCAGCGTGGGCCTTGACGACACCACCGCCAACGTACAGTACGGGCTTGCTGGCTGCCGCGATCAGCTTGGCGGCTTCACGCACCTGCTTGTTGTGGCCGCGGACCACCGGACGGTAACCCGGCAGGTCGATTTTCGGCGGCCAGGAGAAGGTCATCTGGCCCTGCTGGGCGTCTTTGGCGACATCGACGAGGACCGGCCCCGGACGCCCTGTCGAGGCGAGGTGGAAGGCCTCGGCCATGACATGGGGAATGTCGTTGGGGTCCGTCACCAGGAACGAGTGCTTGGTGATGGGCATGGTGATGCCCACAATGTCGGCTTCCTGGAACGCGTCGGTGCCGATTACTCCGCTGGAGACCTGGCCGGTGATGGCCACGAGCGGAACGGAATCCATGTGCGCATCCATGATGGCGGTGACGAGGTTGGTGGCACCGGGGCCTGAGGTGGCGATGCAGACGCCCACCCGCCCGGTGACCATGGCGTAGCCTTGCGCGGCGTGGCCGGCTCCCTGTTCGTGACGGACCAGAACGTGGTTCATTTTGGAGGCCATCAAGGGGTCGTAGGTGGGCAGGATCGCGCCACCGGGCAAACCGAAAATGTCGTCGACGCCGAGTTCTTCGAGCGAACGGACAATTGCTTCTGAGCCGGTCATCACAGTCGGGGGTACGACGTTGTTCGGCCCAAGGACAGGAGAGGCGGCTGCAGCAGTGTCGGCGCCGACGGCGGTTTCAGCCGTCCGGTCGGCGCGTTCCGGAGCCTTGGGGGCTCCAGCGGACTTAGTAGCCATCAGCGAGGGGCTGATCGGCGATCCTTTGCTCATCGGACTCTTCCTTAGTGGATCTTGGATTGGGTGGTGCTGCATGAAAGCTCAAACAGCTGCCACGCTGGAAAATAAAAAAACCCCTCAGCCTGGCGGCTCTTCGAGGGGTTGCGCGTGACAGTTCGTTACCAGTCGGGCTATGGAGCCACGCGCTTGGTAAGGACGACGGATACACCCAGAGCGGTGCCGACGGTAACGAATGCGATCATGCGTTCAGTTTTCCCTCTGGCGGGATGCGTGTCAACGAAGCGAAACGCGATCTCACCATGTGGACATCATTGTCCACTTTTTGATCCTCTTCAACGGTGGGACCGGACCGTAGCCTCACCACGTAGGCGGCAGGGCTTAATGAGGGTGATGCCGAGGGGCCCCTTGCGTGAGGCGCTCAGCGCCTCACGCAAGGGGAAGGCATCGCCCGCTACCCGCAGTATGCGCCGGTGGAGGCGCTGTGCACCAGCTTGGCGTACTTGGCCAGGACGCCCTTGGTGAACTTGGCCGGGAGCGGCTCCCAGCCTTCCTTGCGCGACTCAAGCTCGGCGTCGTCCACCAGCAGGTCGAAGCTGCGGGCAGCGATGTCCACGCGGATCCGGTCACCGTCCTTGACGAAGGCGATGGGGCCGCCGTCGACGGCTTCGGGAGCGACGTGGCCGATGCACAGGCCCGTGGTGCCGCCGGAGAAGCGCCCGTCGGTCAGGAGGAGGACATCCTTGCCCAGTCCCGCGCCCTTGATGGCGCCGGTGATCGCGAGCATCTCGCGCATGCCCGGGCCGCCCTTCGGACCCTCGTAGCGGATCACCACGACGTCACCGGCTTTGATTTCACCGTTGTCCAGGGCATCGAGGGCGCCCTGTTCGCGCTCGAACACGCGCGCCGTCCCTTCGAAGACGTCGGCGTCGAAGCCGGCGCTCTTGACGACGGCGCCTTCCGGCGCCATGGAACCGTGCAGGATGGTGATGCCGCCGGTCTTGTGGATCGGGTTGTCCAGCGCGCGGAGGATCTTGCCGTCCAGGTCCGGCGGGTTGATGGAGGCGAGGTTCTCGGCAAGGGTCTTGCCTGTCACGGTGAGGCAGTCGCCGTGCAGCAGTCCGGCGTCGAGCAGTGCCTTCATGATGACCGGCACGCCGCCGATCTTGTCGACGTCGGTCATCACGTAACGGCCGAAGGGCTTGAGGTCGCCCAGGTGCGGGATCTTGTCCCCGATGCGGTTGAAGTCATCGAGTGTCAGCTCGACCTCGGCCTCGCGGGCGATGGCGAGCAGGTGCAGGACGGCATTGGTGGAGCCGCCGAATGCCATGGTCACCGCGATGGCGTTCTCGAACGCCTTCTTGGTCATGATGTCGCGGGCAGTGATGCCCAGGCGCAGCAGGTTCACCACGGCTTCGCCGGACTTGCGGGCAAACTCGTCGCGGCGGCGGTCTGCCGAGGGCGGGGCAGCCGAGCCGGGCAGGGACATGCCCAGGGCCTCGCCGATGCAGGCCATGGTGTTGGCCGTGTACATTCCGCCGCAGGCGCCTTCGCCCGGGCAGATAGCCTTTTCGATGCGGTCCAGGTCCTCGCGGCTCATCTTTCCCGCGGCACAGGCACCGACGGCCTCGAAGGCGTCGATCAGGGTGACTTCCTTTTCGGAGCCGTCCTCCAGCTTGACCCAGCCCGGCATGATGGACCCGGCGTACAGGAACACGCTGGCCAGGTCCAGGCGTGCCGCGGCCATCAGCATGCCCGGCAGCGACTTGTCACAGCCGGCCAGCAGCACTGAACCGTCGATGCGTTCGGCCTGCATCACGGTTTCCACGGAGTCGGCGATGACCTCGCGGGAGACCAGCGAGAAATGCATGCCCTCGTGGCCCATGGAAATGCCGTCGGAAACGGAGATGGTGCCGAACTGCATCGGGAACCCGCCGCCTGCGTGGACGCCTTCCTTGGCGCCCTGGGCCAGCCGGTTCAGGGAAAGGTTGCAGGGAGTGATCTCGTTCCAGGAGCTCGCGACGCCGATCTGGGGCTTGGCGAAGTCATCATCGCCCATCCCCACTGCACGGAACATGCCGCGCGCAGGAGCTGCGTGAATGCCGTCAGTGACAACCCGGCTCCGGGGCTTAATGTCAGGCTTGTTGTCGGTTTCGATCAGGGTGTCCTCACTCATGGGTCAAAGTCTATGACTCCGATCGGGGGGCCAACGACACGAGCTAGGCCGTTCACCGCAATTCCGGGAATATTTCGCCCAGATGGTGGACTACCGTCTCAAATAATGGAATAGCGGCGGGCGTTCTTCCGCCGGCGTGGCCGGCGTCACGCGGGCGGCAGTTCATCCGCCAGTTGCTGCGCCTCCGCCTGGAGCATGTCCAGAACCAGCCGGATGGTGGTCCGCGCTGCCACGTCCGGCCGGGTGAGGGCAACGATGCTGCGGCGCGCCGTGACGCCGGTCAGGGGGCGGAGGACGAAGCCCCGTCCCTGGTTTCCCGACGACGTGTAGCGAGGGAGCAGGGACAGTCCGTGGCCTGCGCTGACGAGGGCCTCGAGCACCCGAAGGTCTGCAAACAGCTGGGCACGCAACGCGGTCGCGCCGGCCTGCGCCTCAATCTGGCGGAGCACGGTATCGAACGGGAATCCTTCGGGAACCCCCATCCACGGAAATCCCACAACGTCCTCGGCGGTCAGGCTGGCTTTCTCAGCCAGCACATGGCCGGCCGGGACAGCCACGTCCAGCGGTTCGTTCAGCAGCGGCACCACCACCAGACCGCGCCGCGCAAAGACCTCCGGGCCGTCCACGCTGTGAGCCAGGACGATGTCGTAATCCGCCGCAAGCCCGGCGAATCCGGCCACCCCGGGATCCTCCAGGTGGGCTTCAAACCGCAGTCCGCCGATTGCCGCCACCCGGTGCAGGAGGCCCGGAAGCAGCATCTCCGCGGCGCTGGGAAAGAAGGCAGCCTTGACCTGCGTCTGCCAGCCCTTGCGGTAGGTGTCCACCGTCGCTTCGGCCCGTGCCATGGCCAGCGCCACTTCAGCCGCCGCGCGCGCCATGGCGGAGCCTGCCTCGGTCAGCCGGACGCCCCTGCCGGACTTCGCGATCAGCGCCACTCCGAGTTCGTCCTGAAGCGTCTTGAGCTGCTGGGAAACCGCCGACGGCGTTACTCCAAGAGCCTCGGCCGTGGCACCCACCGAGCCGCGGTCCCCCAGTTCCCGCAGTATCCGGAGCCGCTTGAAGTCCATGAAGCGAGGCTACGTCACCGCAGGTGGACCGGTGAATTCCACCGGGCGGTGCCGTCCGGACCGGGGCCGGCATTGACAAACCTAGACAGCCATGTTGACAGCGACGTACCGTCAAGCAACGGCAACCTCGCGTTTTCGACAGAAGGGCTTTGCTATGGAGTGGATTATCTGGGTCATCGTTATCGTGTTGATCATTGCCGCCGTCTGGTGGCTGCTGAACCGCAATTCGGGCAGCGCCGCCGGAGCCAGCGACGCAAACGGGACCGGCCAGGTAAATACCACTCCGCTCCAGGGATCCAGTGCCCCGGCTGCAGGCGTATGGCCCGCCGCTGCCGGGCCTGCCGCTGCCGAGTCCGCCCCGGCAGCGGCACCGACACCCCAACAGGCACCCGTCCGGCCGGAATCCCCCGGACCGGGCCAGGCGAACCCCGAGGACGTGGAACCGGACATCGAATCCTGGGACGCCGCCACCCCGCGGCCGGCCGCCGGGACCCACGCTCCCTCCGGCGGCGACGTCGATGACTGGGAGGACGATGAGGACAAGGCCGAGTGGGACACGCAATGGTCGGAATCCAGCGCCCGGACCGGAACAGCGCCGGCAGCGCACCCGCCGGCTGCGGAGGCTGCAGCGGCCACTCAGGCCGCGCCCGCTCATCACCCTGAGTACACCGAGCCGCACGCCCCGACCCTGCCCGGAGCCGAATCGGCGGCTGCGGAGGATGTGGATGCGGAGGCCGAGACCCGGCAGAGGATGGAGTCATCAGCTGCCACCGAGTCCGACGCCAGCCACGTTGCCGAGCCTGCCGGACACCTGGAAGCCGCGGCCGCGGCGACGGTACCAGTCAGCGAGGAGCTCGCAGGGGTGGCGGATGCTGCAGGGCAGCCCTACGGTGAGGGGTCAGCGGCCTCCGCAGCGGACGGCAGCGGGCCCGAGGGCTACACGGTGAAGGCCGATACCGGATCGATGACCTACTACGACGAGGACAGTTCAGGCTATGAGGAGGCGCGCGCGGACACGTGGTTCCTCTCCCCCGCGCACGCCGAGGCTGCAGGGTTCCGGGCTCCCCGCAGGACCAGACGCTGACAGCGCGGTTCACGACGGACCACTGATAGACACCAGGCAACCCGGGGCGGGCAGGACCATGATGACCAACAGGACGCGCAGTACCACTGCCGGAGCCGAGCAGACCGGCTCCGGCAGGTCAATGCCCGCCGGAGTGGGCGCGGCGGCGGTGGCTATGGTGCTCGTGCTCGCGGGCTGCACCGGAGCAGACGCCGGGCCCGCGGGAGGGAACGGCCCGTCGCCTGCCGTGACACCGGGGACGGGGACCGCGAGCGCTGCCGGAACTCCGGGGACGGCGTCGGCGAGTCCCGGAACAGGCGCTGCAACCACGCCCGGGGTGCCCCGGGTCCGCACCACGATAGAGGGCCTGCAGCTGCCCTGGTCCACGGTGTTCCTGCCGGACGGGACGGCGGTGATATCCGAGCGTGATTCCGGACTCCTGAAATCCGTGCGGAACGGCCAGATCAGCACCATCGGCGAAGTGCCCGACGTCGTTCCCGGCGGTGAAGGCGGGCTCATGGGCCTGGCCCTGTCCCCCAGCTACGGCTCCGACAGGTTCCTGTATGTCTACTTCACTGCGGCCGAGGACAACCGGATCGCCCGGCTGCGCCTCGAGGACACCGGAACAGGCGGCGGTCTGCAGCTCGGCGAGCCGCAGGTCATTTTCTCCGGCATCTCCAAAGCGTCCACGCACAACGGCGGCAGGATCCGCTTTGGCCCCGACGGCTACCTCTATGTGGGGACCGGCGATTCGCAGCGCCGCGAACAGCCGCAGGACCGGAACGCCCTGGGCGGGAAGATCCTTCGGCTCACCAGGGACGGGAAGCCGGCGCCCGGAAATCCGTTCCCCAACAGTCCCGTCTACAGCCTGGGCCACCGGAACGTCCAAGGCCTCGCCTGGGACAGCGAGGGCCGGCTCTGGGCCAGCGAGTTCGGCCCGGAGGTCAACGACGAACTCAACCTGATCCAGCCAGGCGGAAACTACGGCTGGCCCGAAGTTACCGGCGCGCCCGGCCGCCAGGGGTTCATCGACGCCAAAGTCGTCTGGCCCTCCACGGCCGAGTCGTCCCCCAGCGGCCTGGAGATCGTCGGCAACACGGCGTACCTGGGCGCCCTCCGCGGCCAGCGGATCTGGACCGTTCCGCTGGAGGGCGAAAATGCCGGAAGTCCTGTGGCCTATTTCACACGCCAATATGGCCGTATCCGGAACGTTTCGTTGGCCCCGAACGGGGAACTGTGGGCGCTGACCAACAACAGAAACCCTGATTCTGTGCTGATTTTGAGCCTGTCCGGCTAGCCGCACAATGCCGCCCGGGGCCCGATTTCACACCGGCCAAAAGTTCGTGTAGAGTTTCATGTCGTTGCGGAGGTCAACGAGGGAAACAAAGCCCGCGGTTGAACGAAACAGCAGATGCACCTCTAGCTCAATTGGCAGAGCAATTGACTCTTAATCAATGGGTTCCGGGTTCAAGTCCCGGGGGGTGCACAGATGAGAAACCCCGTCTTCAAGGCCACCGCCTTGAAGGCGGGGTTTCGTTTTGCCCAATTGCCACAGGACCCGGACCGCACAGTGGTGGCATGATGGGCGCATGAGCCGAGTCACGTGCGATCTGACCATCTCCCTCGACGGCTTCCTCGCCGGGCCGAACCAAACTTTGGCGGACCCCCTGGGTGAGGGCGGCGAGCTCCTGCACAGGTGGATGTTCGAAGACGCCGAGTCCAACGCAGCCGAGCTCGACGGCATCCTCGCGGCCGGCGCCTACATCATGGGACGGAACATGTTTGCGGGTCCCGGGACGTGGGATGAGGAATGGCGCGGATGGTGGGGTGAGGAGCCGCCCTATCACGCGCCCGTGTTCGTTCTGACCCATCATCCACGCGAGCCGCTGGAGATGCAGGGCGGGACCACGTTCAACTTTGTGAACGACGGGATCGAATCGGCGCTGGCCCAGGCGCGGAAGGCCGCCGGCAGCAAGGACGTGGCCATTGCCGGAGGAGCGCAGACCGTCCAGCAATACCTTTCGGCGGGGCTGATCGACGAGCTCCGGCTCCACACCGCGCCCATCCTCCTGGGAGCGGGCGAGCGGCTGCTGGACGGCGTCGGGGACGTCAAACTGGAGCAGACGGAAGTCCGCGGTACCCGCTTCGTCACCCACGTGCGCTATCGGGTCATCCGCTGAACAGCCGAGGCTCGATAGCCTTGCAGCCTCAGCCGGTACTGGCTGCTGGGCCCCTCAGGCGACGTCGTTCGCGTAGTAGAGTAAAACCACGCCGTTGCCGAATGTCCGCGCCTCCTCGAGCCTGAGGTCCATCCGGACATCAGGGGCCGCGAACAGCGGCTTGCCCTGCCCCAGGACCACGGGATGCACGAGAATCCGGAATTCGTCGATCAGGCCGTGCCGCATGAAGGTGGAGGCCAAATTGGCGCCGCTCAGGGCAATGTCGCCGCCGGGCCGCGCCTTCAGTTCCGCGATTTGTTCCGGCACGACGTCGTGAATCACCGTGGTATTCCAGTTTGCCTGCGTGAGGGTCCGTGAAAAGACGAACTTGGGCATCTCGCGCCAGATCCCGGCGAACTCAACCATTTCCGCCGAGAGGTCCGGATCTTGGTCGGCAGTCGGCCAGTACTTTGCCATCAGATCATGGGTGACGCGCCCGAACATGAAGGCTCCCATCGTCCGGAACTGCTCGTTCAAGTGGCGGAGGAGTTCGTCATCCACGAGGTGCCAGCTGATGTCCCGGTCGGCCGTCTCGAAGAATCCGTCCAAGGAGACCGACATCATGAGGATGATCTTGCGCATTCGAGTACCTCCGGTGGCGGAGAAAGGCGGCGTGGCCGTCGTCGTACCTTTCAGTGAAGCACTCCCGGATCCGGCGGAGTAGGGCGTTGCCGCTGACGGTTTAACCTGTGCGTTCTCCTTCAGGCAAATAGAGCCTTCGCCCGTTGAGGGTTCGATGGTGCGAGGATGGGACCCCGACACTACACTCTGGCTCACCGACGTCGCGCGCGAATCGGATGGCCACCGACAGACGTGGCACCGCGCCTCGCCGGGCGACCCGTGGACCCAGGTGCCGTAGTGTAGGCGTCCCGGCCCTGGCCGAGCTCACGGTGTGGGGCGTGGCTACCCGTTGCCTGCACCATGCATAATGCGCGCTTTTCCGTTTGACGCGAACTCAGATCCAGCCGTCTGAAACGCCGGGGATAGTGCCGTCCCGGTGCACCGCGACCATCTGGGCCGCGCTCATCCCCCTCAGGTACCCCTCGGCTGCCTGCGCGGCCGTAATCCCCGCGTCGGCAAGCAACATCAGGCCGTGCTCGTCCGGCAAGGTTGACAGCCCTACCGCCCGCGAGGCCCCGGCCAAGACCTCCGCCCCGAACAGGATCAGGCGCCGCTCGAAGTCGAGACCGCGCCTCTCGCCGTGGGCGGCACGCGAGAGGCCGCTGGCAAGCCTCATGGTGCGGGCATCCCGTGGGATCTGCGCGGCGAAGTCGCCGCCGAACCGTACCGCGAGCCGGTAGAGGCCCGTCTTGACCTCGTTCGGGGTCCCCAGCCCAATCCCGAACCGCTCGATCCAGCCGCCGATGTCCTCGGCCCGGACCGGCTGATCCGAGCCCGACTTCAGGCTGGCCAGCAGCCCACTGAGGGTACCTTCGTCGTCCTCGGCGTCGAGGAACCGCGAGATGCCGATCTGGAGGATGTCTCGAAGATCGATCCTGCGCTCCTGCACGGCGGCCCAGACCGTCTTGTTCCTCCGAAGCTTGCCGAGCAGGTCCTCCCCCAGCTTCTCCCCGAAGCCCTCCGGGTCCTCATAGAAGGACAGGGGGGAGTGCTGGAAGCGGTCGAGCACTTCCGAAGGCATCGCCGACCAGCGGAGCGCGGCCTCCGCGGCGTCGTGGTTGTCCTCGACGAGGTCGTCGAGCCCTTGCTTTTCGAGGAACGCGACGGCCTCGTCCGCCGTCGTAACGCCCGCGTCGAGCAGGGCCACCGCAGTCTCCGGGGACACCACGCAGAGGACCTCGCAAAAGTTGT
Source organism: Arthrobacter sp. Soil_N43 (assembly GCF_057655195.1). NCBI lineage: Bacteria > Bacillati > Actinomycetota > Actinomycetes > Micrococcales > Micrococcaceae > Arthrobacter > Arthrobacter sp. Soil_N43. The sequence continues at coordinate 2,102 of NZ_JBDGML010000065.1, read as the reverse complement.
ATGGAGTGGCCGTGAACTCGAACTCGGCCTTGCGCCCCCCGCGGCTTGTCCGCTTGGCGAGGGCGTCCAGCAGGCTGTTGCTGCTCGGGAGGTCGCGCGCATACGTCTCCACGACGCGGCGGTGCACATCGTAAGACGGAGCGTCCGGGAACCTCGTCCCAGGCACGGGATCGCTGCTCATACGTCCGAGACTAGACCTTTTCCCGCGTCGTCAGAGGTCCTCGGGACGGGAAGACACTGTCGTACGTGCACTCCAGAAATGAAGTATCGATCATCTATTCCCATTGGCTCCCGGCGCGCCCCTCATTCTTGGACACGCCCACACCACCGAACGCCGGTCCTCAGGGTTCTCGTTATGTTGATCTCCGGGCGTGCTACATCCCTGGTTAGGGTTCGGCCCGGAGCGCGTTTTGGAATTGATTGACCAGCTCTTGGCGGAAGCCCTCGATGTCACCCTCTAAAGCAAGTGACGCCAATTTCTCGTGCTCAACAGCGATGTCGTGGAGGTCGTTGTAAGTACGGTGGTCGACCGCGAGGTAGAGACGCAGCTTGTTTTCCCAACCGTTCCAAAGGCTTTGCAGGGCGGCGTTCCCCGAAAATTCGTAGAAGAGCCTGTGGAAGCGCAGGTGGGCGTCAATGCTGGCCGGGATGTCGTTGGTGTCTGTGGCTCGGTAGAGTTCCTCGATGGTTTGCTTCAAGCGAAGGCGCTCAGGACCGCGGAGCGTTTCTGCAGAGAGCTCAGCAGCGTAAGGCTCGACAAGTATGCGGATGGATGCGATCTCGGCGACGTCGCGAGCACTCACCTCCACAACGAACGATCCCCGGAAGGGGATCTTTACGACTAGTCCTTCCTCTTCAAGCTTGGTCAGCGCCTCTCGTAGTGGGGATCGGCTTATCCCGAGATCAGTAGCAATGTGGGTCTCACGCAGCTGTTCGCCGGGAGGCACAGTTCCGTCCAGGATGGCAGTACGGAGCACGCGGTAGACACCATCGGGCGTCGTGGTCCGCTGTTCTTGCCACTTGAACTTGCGGTCCATCGCCGCCTCCTTTGTCGATTGTCGATTATACAGGTCGCCCGTTCCGGCCTAGGCGGCCCCACGGTACTGCCGGATCAGGGTTTGTGATGGTCGACAACTACGGTGGTCGTTGCAGAACTCAAGAAGGTTCGAGTCCTGCAACGGACTCCAACGGCCCGCCCTCCTGGCGTTTGGAGCTGCTGCCAAGAGAAGTGTTCAGGCATAGAGGGGCTTGTCCCGCTGAGTTGCGGTGAGGTCCTCAACGGCTTTTTGCATGTGCCGCTTGATGGCCTTGAGGGGTCCATCCCTGTCGCCTGCCTCCAATAGGTCCAGGATGTTGCGGTGTTCCTCTACCAGGAGGTCCACCCTTGGGTAGGAGACTTCCAGGTTGAGGATACACATTCTTGATTCAGCCGCCAGCGTCTTGTAGATCCGGATAAGACGAGAATTTCCGATGCCGGCAACGAGGCATGAATGGAACTGCATATCAAGCCCTGCAATGGTCTGCCAGTCGGAAGCGGCCACGTGCTTCGCCATTTCCCCCACAACTTCCTTCAGCAGTTCGCAGGTGTCTTGGATCTGCTTCGGGCTGCCCTCCAACAGCCTGCTGGCGGCGGCGGATTCGAGGGACTCACGAAGCTCGTAGATCTCTCTCAGGTCATGCCTTTCAACTTCCAAGACGAACACTCCATAGTTGCGCCGGCTGATGAGGATCCCTTCCTGGCACAAGCGTTGTAGGGCTTCCCGGAGAGGACCTCTGGACGTGTTAAGCTGGCGCGCCAAGAGGGATTCGTTGATCTGTTGCCCGGGCCGGATGGACCCGCGGACGATTTGTTCGCGCAGCTGATCGGCGATCAGTTGCGCGGTGGGTCTTCCTTCCAGGACAAATTGTCTTTCCGTTGCGGCCATCGATATACCCTCAATCAGCGATCGCATACTACATATTCGTTAGACAGCCAGCGCCGCGTATTTGATCTCAAGAAACTCTTCGATGCCAATCTTGCCGCCTTCGCGTCCCAGCCCGGACTGCTTGACGCCGCCAAAGGGTGCCGCCGGGTTGGAAACCAAGCCGGTGTTCAGTCCGAC
>NZ_JBDGML010000064.1:0-35585 GCF_057655195.1 Arthrobacter sp. Soil_N43 | reverse complement strand
GCTCGCGGGCGACAGCTCGGTGCCATTGTGGACGACGCTGACGGGCAGGTCGGCGGGATCGAGCCCCGTGACGATCCAGGGCCCGGCCGGCGTGAAGGTGTCCTGGCTCTTGGCGCTGAGCCAAAGATCGTCGGACTTCTGCAGGTCCCGGGCAGTGACATCGTTGCCGATGGTGAAGCCCAGGACGGCGCTGCGTGCGGTGTCGAGGGTGAGGGCTTTGGCTTTGCGGCCGACGACGACCGCCAGCTCCGCTTCGGGTTCCACCAGGCCGACTCCGGCGGCCAGTTCGATGGCCTCGCCGGGGCCGACGACGCTCGTTGCCGCTTTGTGGAACGCCTGGGGCGGGAGGTCACGGCCGGCCCGGCCGGTGTTGTGGGCCATGCCCAGTACATTGCCGGGCACACTGGGGGCGAGGAAGCTCAAAGCGTCCTGCGGCACCGTGGCGCCGCATTCCCATCCGGCCCGCGGGGCACTGTTGGCGTTGGCGGACGAGCCGGGGAACGGGCTGTCGATGACCGTCCACTGCCGTCCGGCGTCGCTGGCGAAGTCGGTGGCGGCGTTGGTGACGTAGAACTGTTCGCCGCCCGCGGGCGTCCGTCCGTCAGTCGCGGGGGACAGTGGGCGGACGCGGGCTATCCGACGCGGGGGAGCTGGAGTCATTCAGCCATCCTAGGCACTGCCGAGGGTGCGCAGGGAACTCCATGCCCGGACATTGCGGCCCGGGTCAGTACAGTTCGCCCACCGGGATGTCGACGGCGAGGCGGTTCTCGGGACCGGCCAGCGGGCACGCCCAGGCCTCGTTGTAGGCGCACGAAGGATTGTAGGCAAAGTTGAAATCCAAGACAAACGGCGCATCCGGGCCGGAGCCGCGCACGCCGTGAAACGCGCCCTTGATCGTGTCCAGCAGGTACCTGCCGGCACCGTAGCTGCCGCCGGGCTGGCCGGCGGTGGCGTCGCGGAACGGAACGAAGATTCCTCCGCCGTACCCGATGAGCCTCCAGACAGCCAGCTGGCCCATCTCCGGCAGGTCGAACGTTCCCAGCCGGACGAACCTGACGAGGCCGTCGGTGCCGGTTTCCACGCTGATCTCGCGGCCGGCGCCTTCCTTGGTCAGCGGCACCTCGAAGCGGTAGATGGGATCGTAGTCCGCGGTCTTGAGGCCGCCGAAGGCCGCCTTTGCCTCCGCCGTGAGCGCCGAGGCAGGGTGCGTGCCGAACATGCGGTCCCGCTCCTGACGCCAGTACGAATGTGCCTCCGCGGGGTTGTCCGCGGCGATTCTGCGGACGGTGTCGTACAGGGCAAACGTCCGCAGCCGCCAGTCAGCGATGTCGACAGCGGACATGCCCGCCAGGGTCTTCTCAGCTGCGTCAAGCTCGTATTCGGCCATGTCCACAGCCTAGCCCCCTTTCCGATCCCGGTACGCGCGGTCCGCCCCGCGAAACACGGAGGCGGAAGACCCGTGGCCGGGCGGTGCCCCGCACTAGGCTGGAGGCATGACAGGGATGACAGTTTCCCGCAGGACCGGTGCGGCCGCCGTCGCACTGCTCGCTGCGGCTCTCCTGGCCGGCTGTGGCAACGAGAGCAAGGGGTCCCCGGCCTGGACGGTGGAACCGACCGGCGGCAGCGCATCCCCCGGAGCAACGACGACGGGAACAGCCTCCCCGTCCGCCACCGGCTCGGGCGCCCCGTCCGCCCAACCCGGCACGACGGCGTCGGCCTGGAAGGTCTTCACCGACCCCGCCAAGAAAGTCAGCTTCGATCTGCCGCAGGAGTGGATAGCCCAGTCTGTGGAGCCGGACAAGGGCACCCTGCCCGGCGCAGTGAAAGTCGAGGTCAAGGACGCCGAGGGCACCTACCTGGCCACGCTGCAGACCGGGCTGCCGGAAGCCGCCCCCGCCGCGTGCGCCGCGGCCTCCAAGAAGTCCTACGTGGTGGTCAGCAGTGTGCCGGTGGAACTGCCGCACAGCGGCGGCGAGGGCACGATTTCCCCGCATGTGGTGTTCCGGGTGATCCAGGGGTACCGGTTCTTCGGCTCCTACGGGATCACGAATGTGGTGGGCGGTGCCGACTCCAAGGCGTGCCAGCTGCAGAACGTGGTCCGCGGGCTGGAGGGCCAGGGCAACTACTCCTTCAGCGACGTGCGGTCGCTGAAGTCCTTCGCGCCGGATGAGAAGGTGGCGCCGGCAAAGGCCTTCGACACCCTGGACCAGGCTGCGGACTACGTCAACAAAGGCTCTGAGTTTGCGAACGTCCAGCGGATGCTAATGTCTCTGGAGATCAAGAACTAGTCCCGCTGCCGCCGGCATACCCAACGGTCCGCAGCTGCGGCTGGCTTCCGCTTTCCTCACACCCCGGAGATTAATGGAACGCACTGTGGCCGCACGCCTGGTCTTTCAGACCGTGGCCGATACCAAGGTGGCATTGGCCATTTCCGTGGCCAGGAATCCGGGCTATGCCTCCCTCGACGAAACTCTTTCGGTGACGAGTGCTGCGTCGGCTGGAGGCGAGCAGGTTCCGCTGACCGAGCTTTCCGACCACCACGGCGGCAGGTTCCACTACATGGAATTCGCCGATCCCACCGAAGTGACGGTGGAGTACTCGGCCACCGTTAAGGGGTTGGCCGAGCCGGAGGAAGCATCCCTCATGGAGCTCATCCGGTATGTTCGGCCGAGCCGCTACGCCGAATCGGACCGGCTGCTTCCCACGTCCTACGCGGAATTCGGCGGTCTGCAGGGGCAGGAACTCCTCCGCGCCGTGCGCAACTGGGTCTACAACGAGCTCCGCTACGTCAGCGGTTCTTCCCGTGGCACCGACGGCGCGGTGGAAACGCTGCTGAACCGCCGCGGCGTCTGCAGGGACTATGCGCACCTGGCGATCTCCCTGCTGCGGGCCAAGAACGTGCCGGCGCGCCTCGCCGCCGTGTACGCCCCCGGCCTGTCGCCGATGGACTTCCATGCCGTGGCCGAGGCCCACATCAACGGCGTGTGGCACGTTATCGATCCCACCGGGCTTGCCCCCAGGGAAGCGATGCTGAGGATCACTGCCGGCCGCGACTCCTCGGATACGGCCTTCCTGTCCACTGTGGGCGGGAGCCTGTCACTGCGGGAAATGAAGGTCACCGCGCTGGTCAACGGCGACCTGCCGGGCGAGGACCCGGACAAACTCGCCGTCATCCGCTAGGGCTGTGCTGGGGCCCGGCCCGGGCTTGGTGCGATGACTGGTTGCGGTGCCCCTCTGGCGTTACGATCAGGCATGGTCCCTGCGACAAATCTGCTGGCCTTTGCCGTGGTTTCCGCGCTGCTGATCGCCGTCCCGGGCCCCAGTGTCCTTTTCGTCATAGGACGGTCGCTGGCCCTGGGAAGGCGCGGCGGCCTGCTCAGCGTCCTGGGTAACGCCGCCGGTGAGCTGGTGCAGGTGGCGGCCGTGGCACTCGGCCTCGGAGTGGTGCTGGCGCAGTCGCTGCCGCTTTTTACGGCCGTCAAGATTGCCGGAGCCGCGTACCTCATTTACCTGGGCATCCAGGCGGTCCGGCAGCGTCACGGGCCGTCGGCCGGGAGGAACCCGTCACGCTCCGCCTCCACCTGGCGAATCCTTCGCGAAGGATTCTTTGTGGGGGCCACGAACCCCAAATCGGTCGTCTTCTTCGTGGCCGTCCTTCCGCAGTTCGTGGACCATGCCGCGGGCGCCATTCCGCTGCAGCTTGCCGTGCTGGGTGCCACGTTCCTGGTGATCGCCCTCGTTTCGGACAGCGTTTGGGCGCTGGCCGCGGGCACGGCCCGGCAGTGGTTTGCGCGCTCACCGCGGCGGATCGCCGCGGTGAGCACCACCGGCGGAGTCATGATGATCGGGCTGGGCGGCACCCTGGCCGTGACCGGCAACAAAACCTAGCTCGGCCCAGAGTGCCGCCAGGACCCCCGGCCAGCAGGCCCCCGGCGTCCGGCCGATTTCTCTGGCCTAGCGCGGCAGAGAGGTGCGCAGCTTTTCCGTCAGCCTCAGCAGCTCGCGCTGTTCGGCAGCCGTCAGTGCCGGCGAGACCAGCTCCGCGATATCCCGGACGTGTTCGCGACCAATCTGTTTTTGCAGTTCGGCCCCGTCGTCGGTGAGCTTCACCAGGACGCCCCGGCCATCGTCCGGGGCCGGCATCCGCGCCACCAGTCCCCGCTTTTCCAGCCGCTCGACCAGCCGGCTGAGGCTGGACTGGCTGAGCAACACGTTGTCGTTGAGCTCGTTCAGGCGCAGCCAGCCGGAGGGACACCGGGACAGCGTGAACAGGACGTCGTACTCATTCACGGCCAGGTTCTTGAACGCCGGCCCGGACTGCAGCCGGCGCATTACGGCCACCTGGGCGCGGAAGAGAGATTCCCAGGTTTCGGCGGCCAGACGGACCGGTGACGCCGCCGGCGTCGTCCGGGCGGGCATCATGCCTCCCGCGCCGCTGTCGGGGCGGAAGAGGCGGCAACGGCTTCCGTCCCCGCATCCTCGGCGGCCAGCTTCGCGGCCACGCGGCCGGCATGGGTGGGCGGATCCGGGACATGGGCCGGCTTGAGGGCCGCATATTCCTTGCGCAGCACCGGCAGCACCTCTTCGCCGAACAGGTCCAGCTGCTCAAGAACGGTCTTCAGCGGCAGGCCGGCATGGTCGATCAGGAACAGCTGGCGCTGGTAGTCGCCGAAGAACTCACGGAAGGTGAGGGTCTTCTCGATGACCTCCTGCGGGCTGCCCACTGTCAGCGGAGTCTGCGAGGTGAAATCCTCCAGGGACGGGCCGTGGCCGTAGACCGGCGCGTTGTCGAAGTACGGCCGGAACTCCTTGACCGCGTCCTGGGAGTTCTTCCGCATGAAGAACTGCCCTCCGAGGCCAACAATCGCCTGGTCCGCCTTGCCGTGGCCGTAGTGCTCGTAGCGCTCGCGGTAGAGGCCGATGAGCTGCTGGTAGTGCTCCTTGGGCCAGAAGATGTTGTTGGCGAAGAAGCCGTCGCCGAAGTAAGCGGCCACCTCGGCAATCTGCGGCGTGCGGATCGAACCGTGCCACACAAAGGGGGCGACGCCGTCGAGCGGGCGGGGCGTTGAGGTGAAGTTCTGCAGCGGGGTACGGAACTTGCCGGACCAGTTCACGGTGTCCTCGTCCCACAGCCGCCGCAGCAGCGTGTAGTTTTCGATCGCCAGTTCCACCCCGTCCTGGATGTTCTTGCCGAACCAGGGGTAGACCGGTGCCGTGTTGCCCCGGCCGAGAACCAAATCCACGCGGCCGTCGGCGAGGTGCTGCAGCATGGCAAAGTCCTCGGCGATCTTCACGGGATCGTTCGTGGTGATTAGGGTGGTGGCCGTGGAGAGCGTGATGCGCTCGGTCTGGGCAGCGATGTAGGCGAGCGTGGTGGTGGGGGAGGAGGAGAAGAACGGGCGGTTGTGGTGCTCGCCGAGGGCGTACACATCCATCCCGATTTCTTCGACCTTCTTGGCGATCGCCACCGATGCCTTGATGCGCTCGTTCTCGGTGGGCGTCCGGCCCGTCGTGGGGTCCGTGGTGATGTCGCTGACGCTGAATACGCCGATCTGCATGATGTGCCTTCCGTTATCCGAACTGTTCCTGGCTTGCTTCAACTGTAGCCGGATTTAGATGCATTTGCATCTATTAGTCCGTGTAACGTTCAGCACGGGAGGTTATTCCCTCGCCCTTCCCCGCGCCTTTCCCCGTGCCGGGCGCCCGCCGTGTGACCGTCGCTGAGAATGGTCCTCAGGAGGTGCGGCCCTACGAGGTGGTCTTGCCCTGGCGGTTATGGTCAGGCGCCAGCCGCGACTCCTGCTTCTGGCGGGACCGCTCTAGCGCGCGGTAGACGGTGGAACGGCCCACGGAGAACAATTCGGCAATCTCAGACATGGTGTGTTCGCCATTGGCGTGCAGTTGAACCAGGTGTGCTTCCTGCCGGGGCGAGAGTTTTGGCTTCTTCCCGCGCAGCCGGCCCTTGGCCTTGGCCACCCTCATACCTTCGCGGGTCCGTGCGCGGATGAGGTCACCTTCAAACTCAGCGACCATGGCCAGGACATTAAACAGCAGCCTGCCCATCGGGTCGGTGGGATCATGAACAGAACCGCCGATGCTGAGTTTTACCCCGCGTGCGGCTAAGTCATCAGCGATCTGGTGAGCATCCCGGACGGAGCGGGCGAGCCGGTCCAGCTTGGTGACGATGAGCGTGTCGCCTTCGCGGCACGCTGCCAGCGCTTCACGGAGGCCTGGGCGGTTCGTGTTGCTGCCGGTCAGGCCGTGGTCGACGTAGATCCGTGATGCCTCGATGCCAAGGGCTAGAAGAGCGTCCCGTTGCGCTGTGAGGTCCTGCTCGTCTGTGGAAACCCTGGCGTAGCCGACCAATAGTTCAGGCATGAGTAGCAGTGTCTCATATCACACCCTGTCCCCGGACGGGCCGCCGGACGGGTCTTGCGGGACACTTCTCGGGACGATGCTGTAATCGCTCAGGTGGCTGCGGGGTTTGCCCGGTATGGGACCCCCTTTCGGCACGTTAAGCGGACAGGCCTCTTTCGGACGTTTTTAACACTCCGGGTTCGGCTTTTGGCTTAGATGTCTGAACTAGGATTCAACGCATGCTTGCGGCTAAGTCCAGAGACAAGTTCAACGTCCATGTCAGGCGTCGGAGATTCATTCCATGGTGAGACCTGACATTCCGTACGGTCTTTCGGGCCATCGCGTCTCAATCGGAATGTGCACAGCAGGCGCTCAGGCCGGGTGCTATGTTGCCTGCTTCAGGTACGTCACTCCGAACGTGCAGGACTGGTACATGGTCGAATTTGGTGACGGGAAGGGATTTACCGACCCGGACGCAGAAACAGACTTCGACGATGTCGCCGAGCTAGACGACTACCTCGATGACCTTGAAGTCACCTGGTTTGCAGATCAGGAAGCCCTGGATGCGATGCGGAGCGCATTTCCGGCGCACCGGATTTATCCCGGATTAGTAGAGCATTTCATCGCATGGATATCGGACTGGCGGTGGAGACGCATGGGGTTATGAGTGCCGCTCGGGTTTCCCCATGGGACGAACGGCCGAGCAGATTAGGACATGGGTTCTGCGCATCCAATTGAGGTACCTAGGGTTAAGGTTCGTCACGGTGCTCGCGTTCACTACTGAAGAAGTAAATGGCTACGAATCCTAAGCCAAGCAGCGCCAGGATGACCACGATCCAGTTGGACTGAGTAAAAACGAAGTAGATTCCAATAATCAACACGCCGATGAACGACAAGCCCCCGAAGAGGGCAAGAGTTCTGCCTCTTTCGCGGTAGGTCCAGATCCTGCCCTTTTTCGGAAACATAAAGATCTCCAATTCATAAGAGAACGCAGTACGGCGAGACTAGGCTTGCAGTTGATCCACATCAAGAGTCAAGGGCGATGGCTGCGGCCGCTGGTTCACTCTGAAGGCGAGCAGTCGGGACGACGAAGGAAACACCACGTCGGAAGCGTCCCGTTCCGCGTTCCCCCAATTGAGAGCACCGTGAGAAAAAATGCGATTGCAATACTCGGGGATCAAGCCCGCGCTATGGAGGCGGCTTTCCTACTGCAACCGGTCCCGGTCGCGTCGCTTCCGCAGTACAAGCAGAGCAGCCGAACTTGCCAGTGCCAAGGTACCGCTAAGAATCAATAGCAAAATCTTGAGATTCATCCAGAACGGATCGGCAGGCTGCGCTATTAGGGTCATTACGAAAATGAGTATCCCTGCAAAGAGTAAGCCGGCTAGATCGCGTTCCTTCAGTCTTTTCACTGTTCCCTCATCCCCCGATTATGTACGGGCGGCAGCTGCCGTCAACTGGTTCATCTGAAATTGTCCCCTTGGACGTTCCTTCAACGGCGAGAACCCTTGGCTGCGGATGCAGGGAGCCGTGAGCATTCCGGCTCCCGCTTTATTGGCTACTTCGCCTCGGGCAGTTCTCGAGTGAACCTGTACTTCTGGTGCACTTTACGCAGCAGTGTGGTCATGTCCTCAGCCACGAGTTGGCGGATGTCCCGCTCTTCGGTTTCCAGGATTCGGTCCAGGTTGGGAAAGATGGTTCCTGTCACAGTCAAACCGGATTTCCTAATGCGGGTCGAGGTCGGACTTTCTCCGGTATGCATTGCCAGGGCACCTGGGTAAAGACTTCGGCTCTCGGCGATGCTGAACTCCAGTAACCGCAGTGGCCCGCTCAACCACCATTGACGCCATTCCGGGGATGCGTTCATGTCCGTTTCCACTTCCCGCGCCGTCGCTCGATACAGCTGGACTCTATGAGGGGCGTGCTCAAGTTGTTCGGTGTAACTGATGAACTTTCGATCCGTGTCGCGGGGAGCGAGGGGCCACGGCGTTTCGGTGCTGCGCTCGTATGCGTCCTGGAAGGCGTACTTGAGACCGTTCCCTGCCATGCCTTCGAAGAAATCAAAGATAGCGGGGCGTTCCGGGTGGGACGCGAAGTGAAAGTCCGCCGGCGGTGGGTCATTGCCGATAAGAACCTGGTGGAAACACCAGCCGAGAAGCCATGATTCATAGCTCATCTCCACAGGTTCTGGACGGAAATTCAAATAAGGAGGACCTGTCGGACCGAATTCTTGCGGATTGCCTGTCTCCGCAACGAAGTGTGCGTCGAATAACTGCCTTTGGCTCCGGTCTGCCTGCCCAGTATGTGAACAGAGCTGAGGCGCGCTGGGAGGCTTGCTCGTATAAGTCGATGATCGTTTCGGGACTCTCCGCGCGCAGTCTCTTGGCCAGCGCATTGGACTGTGGGGATCACGGTTAGCCAGGCGGGCCTCTGCCACTAAATCTTTAAGATCCATCACGCTCCTTCACCAGAACCGAAGCCGGCAGCGGAGATCTAACGCATGGCCGGGAGCGCCGGCCATGACCGGAACCCAAGACGACAGTACTAGGCCGGTAGCTCCAAAGCGCAGCTTCCAGGAAGGGGCGTCATGCAGCCGGATCGCCGGCGACACTGGTCCCATCCGCACCGGACAAGGTTCCTCGAACGCACCTGCCATTTCACGCAGCCGACTACGATTGGTGCCCATGGACCAGGAAGTCATCGAAGATGCCGCATTGCCCGATTACCGGACGTACACCTCCATGTCGATGGAGGGTGAAGCTGCCGTAGGTCGCATCGCAATCTGGGCCGCATGGCTGGAACAAACTCTGGCCCATTTTTGCTCGGCACTCGTCAATGGCAGCACTGGAGTGGGAACGACGCTGACGGAGGGAATGACAGCATCGCAGCTCATCCAGACGTCGAAAAAGCTTGCGCTCTCGGTCCATTCGCCACTGTCGCCCGAGTTGAAGGAGCGGGTGGTGAAAGTTCTGGCAAATGCGAAACAGGCGTTAGAGCAGCGAAATAAGATTCTTCATGCCTCAGTGGGAGGAACACTAACTCCAGGCACAACAGCGTTCTACGGCCGCCGTCTGAATGCCAATGGGCAGATTGAAGCGGCAGTTCACAGTCCCGACGAGTTGGATGTGATGGGCGCCAAATTGCACGCATCCATGGAAGAAGTGTGGGAGTGCATGGGACGTAGAGCATGCGTTAGGCCGCTACGAAAACCCGAGGGCTTAACCCCTACAGGGCTAACTTTAGTTGTCAGTGATGCTCGTGTAGCCAGGCTACGGGAGGGGTTCGGTCTCTGGTCATAGCCGGAATGCCATTGGCCGTGCACGTTGTATCGCTGTAAGTGCCATGTACTGCTAGAAGTTCTGCTAGTACGCTCGGCACATCAGGGAAAGCGCCAACATGGCTAATCGGAATGGCATGAACATGAAGCTGCGAGCCGCTTTTTTGTTGCCTGCGGCAGCCATCATTCTCGCCTTAGGGATACTTGCGGCTTCCTTTCCAGATCTCCTCCGGCCGCTGACGTTCGCGATGCCTGTTGTTCTGCTCTTAGCTCTGGGCGCTCTGTTCTTGACCGAGCGGAAACGACGACGCGCCACCGACCTGACTAGATAGCCCTTCTCTCAGCACGCCGATTCACTTACGTGTCGGCAGCGGAAACGCATACCTGTCCCGGTTCGCGTTCCCCAGGGGCGGGATTTGCTAACGCGTGATAGTGAGTTGCTTCGCGGGCAATGCGCACGAGGCAAGATCAAAGTTCGCAGGTCCGTCTGCCCGGTTGTTCCTGCCGGTGTCGTCGCACCAGTCGATGTTGTACGGCATGGCAGTCACCGTCGCTTTTCCAACCGCCATTTCCGCAGGCACCTTGAAATTGAAGGTAAATGCTCCCGAGTCGGTCATTGGAGCGGTTTTGTTGATGACCGGGGTGCCGGCTTTATCCGTGACACTTACGTGGATGTGGGCATTTGTACCGTACCGAGGGTTACAGCCTGCAGGGGGTGCCGAGACTGTCACCACTTCTCCCGGTTTAGCACTGGTAGGGCTGACTGAATAAGCGGGCGGAAAACAGGGAGGCTCGCCTCCTGAGGATGAGGAGCAGGCGCCTAGGGCAGCCATCATCGGGGCCGCGAACACAATGGCGAAGAACAACTGCCGCGGACTCACGCTCGCGTTAATCCTGCCAGGGAAGCTCATGCTCCTATTGTTCTCGTGCTTGCTGGTCCCACGTGGAAAAGCAGAAATTCGTCGCTGGATCGTTGTTCTTTCCCGTCTGAGCGTCGCCCTGAGCTGGAGCGCTGCTGGAGGTTCCCGAAGGAAAATGGACTAGACCTAGCGACTTGTGCCGTGAGGGGTTCGGCTCACGACCCCACCTACTTGCGGTCACAGCAGGTTGTGTCGCCATGGAAGAATCTGCGCATGATGGACAACTGGGAAAGCCGCGTACAGGAGTGTTGGGCCCAGGCCGATGACACGGACTCCGCAATCTTCAGGAGCATGAAAACGCTCGTCGATGAACGGCCTGATGGGGATGCCGCGGCTCTGTATGAATGGGCTTCCGTTCACGACTTTCTGGGGCGCGAGACGGAAGCGATACCCCTTTACCGCCTTGCCCTCGACGCTGGTCTCGATGACAGACGACGGCCTCAGGCACTCATTCAACTCGCCAGCTCACTGCGCAACGTGGGCGAGTTCGAGGCGGCCATTCGAGTGCTCGAGGATGTGGAGGAAAACGACGTCGCCGGGGACGCGCATCGTGCCTTCCTCGCCCTGGCACTTTTTGATGCCGGCCGGCCGGATCAGGCTCTCCGTGTTGCGCTCGAGGCCCTGGCCAAGACCCTTCCCCTCTATCGTCGCGCAGTCACCGGGTACGCGGCAGAGCTCGGTCCATCTCCTGCCTAGGTCGACGCCCGCGTTTTGATCACACGCTCTGGGTTCCCGGCCTGCCAAGCGCCCGGTGAAGGTAGCTTTCCTTCGGACCCGTCCCTGAGACGACTCTCTGATCTTCAGCGTCAGAGAGAGCCACTTTTCGCCCGGTCAGGGTTCGTCTAATGGCGAATCGTGAGGCTAAAGGGATGAACTGTTTCCGTTCCAGGCTCGCGGTCTGCGCTTGTTCCTGTTAAGAAGAGTAGAAACGACCAGCGTCGAGGTCGGTATGGCGGGAGAGCAAGGTGAGGCCGGCTTCACCGGTGGCTACTTCCAGGTCTCCCTTGTCTGTGCCAATTGCTGCGATTTTCCAGGACCGCTTGAGCTCGGCCGGCTTCTTCGGGGGAACGTCGACCAATCCGTGGGAGGTCAGCTTACTGAACTCCCGCACGTTCCCCGTGGGGGATCCCTCGGCAAACAAAGGCTGGAATTTAATAGTTCCGTTGGTCACTTCGGCGAATCCCTGTTCCCACCTGCTACTCAGTGAACCGGGGATAGCTTTGGGGTAGCGGATTGCGCACTCGATAAGTCCGCGCTCAACGTCCCGCAGGACACGAGCCTCCCTCTCCGAAGCTGCCAGTCGTGCGATCACGAGCGCCAATCCAGCCAGAACGGCAACGGTGAATGCAGTTGAGGGCCAGAAACCAAGTGGTTCACGGAGGATGCTGGAGACGCAAAAAGCAAGGATAAGAGGCCACCAGTACGATCGCGTAAGAGCCTTTTCCCACCTTCCGAGAGGCGAGGGCTTCTTCATCTCAGCTGGCATGCCTTGATCGTAGCTCGTGCACAGATAGCCAGGCACGAGGGTTGAGAATTCTTGATCCGAAACGCGATCAGTCATCAAGGTCTCAACCGACCGGTAATTGCTGTTGCTGGGACTCTGACCGGGCTAGCCCGCCCGAACCGTCTAGTTTCCCGAGCAAACATCTACCTGACAGCGGGCGGGTCACGGCCAAGACACCAGCACCTTCCAAGCGTCACATCCCGAGCAGAATTCCTACCTACCCTTGGGCGTCCCCCTAGAGGTTCGGCATGAGGGGCTACCGACCGGCTAGGAGTTCGTGATTTAGTGCAGCTATGGCATCAGCAGATGAGGTCAAACGCAAAACTAACCGCATCGCTTTCAGCTCGATAATCGGCGCCGGTGTTCTGGTAATCGCTAATTTGTTGCCCACTGATCCTGAGCCAATGCTTTGGATAAAGATGGCTCTCATGTTTGCTGCCGTCATCGTCATGGTCGGTTTGCTCACGCGTTTTGTGCTGTGGCAGCGGGCCGAGTACTGGCGCGAACGCGGCAGAGACCCCAAGCACCCGGAGCAGCCTGCCTCTCCAGACAACGTCTAATCTGAGGGCAAACCTGCATGCTGCTCGGCAAAGAAGGGCAATGAGAACTGTCACCCACAGCGATTCGTGGACTAGACCTATCAAACTGTCCGGGTAGAGGTTAGGTTACGAGACGGAGGCTACCGCCGGATCTCTCGGGCGAGTTAGACCCGGGCGGTGAAAAGCTGCCCCAAATTTGGCGCCGTACAACTCTTCATTGTCACGGGTTCTGTGCCGGAGGAGACTTGAGGCGACGGCATCCCACCTCGGGGCCTCCCGCGGGGCCACCCGGCTGCGGGGCCTCACAGTACCCTGTAGCGGCTTGGTGGATCGATGAGCTCCATGACACCCCTCGAAGGTGAGCAGAAGGTGTGGAAGTGAGCAGCGGGGTGTGTGGTAAATCAGGGCGTCAGCGGGTAGCGGCGCTCATTGTCAGCCTGGGATTGGCGTTTTGGGTCGGCGGCTGCACCTATGAGGAGCCGGATGGGGAGCGACCGCTTCCCGGTTCGGCCTTTCCGGTGCCTTCGACTTCGGAATCTGAATTATCTGTTGCCCCACGCGAAGGCTGGGGCCCTGATGCCCTGTTCTACACCGATGCGGGAAACCTATATGTCGGGGAAAACAGATGGCCACCGGCTCGCGTGGCGTCATTCACAACGACTTCCACTGGTGTGGTCTATGTGGATGCCGAGACGTCGAGGCTTGTTTGGGCAGACTGGGAACACAGCATCAGGAGGCTCGGCTGGCTGGAACCCAAAGAAACCCGCGCGGGCCGTCAATGGGGTGAGTTTCGGGACATTCGGGACATAGTCGGTAACCCCAGCCATGACCTGGTCTCTTGGATCCAAAGGGGCGCATACGGCGGGGACATCGTCGTCGTGCGTCCAAGCACCGGGGAGGTGCTCGCCCATGCAGCGATCCCGTCTCTAGCCGCCGAAAAAAGTGTGGTTTACGGATCAATCGATGATGCCGCTGTCTACTACGCAACCTCGCCCGGGGGAGGGGGCACGGGGGATGTGTGGGTTTGGCGGTGGGCCGCCGGCGAGGCTCCTCAACTGAGCGACCGGCCCGTTGCCGATGTCAGTGGAGACATTTGGGCGGTGGAGAGGGAGGATCGCATCGATTTCGAGAACGCTGACGGAACCGTCTTGTCATCGGTCCACTCTTCCTATGGAGACCGAACGGCTTTCGGCAGTGGCCTCAGCCCTGGTGGCCGCTTTTGGTACGCCCCGGCCTTTGACCTGATCGTCGAGACGGCGACCGGCACAAGCGTCAAGATCGAACGCGGTTTCCAGCAGCGCTACGGCTGGGCCGGGCCTGAAGAGTTGACCCTGATCGGTCCAGGTATCTCGGTTTGCTCAGCAATAACGGGAAAATGCGAAGGACCATTCAAGTCCATGAACACGACGGGCTACACCTATCACTTCGGACTTCCACTCAACTAAGAGACCGGGCTAACCATCCCTCCCAAAAGTGTTGACGTCAGGCAGCCATGCAGGCCCGAGGACCTGAGCAGAGTGCCCGGGCCCTTGCGCAGCATCCCGCTTGGATGCCAAGGAGATGCAGGTCAAAACACCACTGGAGGCAGCACGAATCGCCAGATATTGAGGGCCATACGAGGCGCAGGGTGTTTCGCGGTTGCGTCTCGAATCCCTGGCATTACAAGACAGTCGACGGATCAGACCGCCCGGCCTTCTGACAGCGCGGGGAGGCCGTGCGCGGTGGGGATCGG
Source organism: Arthrobacter sp. Soil_N43 (assembly GCF_057655195.1). NCBI lineage: Bacteria > Bacillati > Actinomycetota > Actinomycetes > Micrococcales > Micrococcaceae > Arthrobacter > Arthrobacter sp. Soil_N43. Next base: position 21,256 of record NZ_JBDGML010000064.1, on the reverse strand, counting down.
GGAAATTCAGGTCGTGGTGGCGGCCGTTTCCATGATCAGTTCGAGTCCACCGTCGATTTCGGCGGTGGTGAGCGATGTGGTGATGTCGGAGAGTTCGGCGAGATCGTGGATGTGGGTGCCGCCGCATGGGATGTTGGTGCGTCCGTCGGGGAGTTCGCAGACCCAGGTGCGCCGGGCAGAAAGAGCAGGATCGTCTCGTTCGATCCGCACGGCGTCGCCTGCCTTGATCCACTGCGCGAGCTGGGCGTTGACACGTTCCGCGACAGCGGAGGGGTCATCGAGTGAGGCGGGAGCGAATCCCTTGCGGCGTAGAGATTTTCCGATGCGGTAGGTGTCCCTGGATCGGTGGGCGTCGATGCGCGAACGCTGAATGGCCAGCGCGTCGAAGGCCGGGTTTCCCAGTGCATCTGTAGATGCAGGCTTGCTCCATGCTGCTGACAGTGCGGAGTCGAGGGCAAGCGCGGCGAGGTGGCAGGCGGTATGTGCCGCGGAGAGTGCCGCGCGGTAGCCCTGGTCGACGTCGATCTGTACAGACTCGCCGACCGCCGGCGGTGGGCCTTCGATGATGTGGGCGACCACGAAGGTCCATCCGTCGGTTCCTGTCCGCACGGGCAAGTCCGCGCCGAGGTGGAGTTCGCCGTCGCGGATGCCGCCGGTGACGCCATCAATGATCGGTTGTGTGCCTGTCGCGGTGGTGATCGTGCCACGGCCGGCCGGCTGGTCAGGCCATGCGGTGTCGACCGGATGGAAGGCCGTGGTGTCGAGGAGGACCGCTGATCGTTCATCGGAGAGCGGCTCCACGTGGAGCACGGTTCCGGTTGAGGTGGTCGCGCCGTCTGGGTACGTGACAGTGGTGTCAGTCGTGGGCAGGGCCATGAGTTAGTCCGTTCTCTTGAGTTGGGGGAGGGGGGAAGCTGCATTGCCGGCGCGGCGTCGTCGTACGCCGGCCGTCACGCCGACTGAGGCGGCGGTGACCAAGACCAGGGCTATGATTTCTCTGGGGCCAAGCGCTTGGCCCAACACCAGCAGGCCAGCGAGGGCGGCCACAGCCGGGCCCAGGGCCGAGAGGACGCCAAAGACGCGGGTGGAGAGCCGCCGCAGCGCGAGCATCTCCAGACCATAGGGAAGCGCGCTGGACAGCAGCGCCACACCCACAAAGACCGGCAGCACCAGCGGCGAGGCCACCACTCCGCCCGTCGCAGCCGTTGCACCCAGGGGCAACGCGATGACCGCGCCGATCGCCATTGACACTGCCAGGCCTTCGACGCCGGGTACCAGCTGGCCGACACGTGCACTCGCGAGGATATAAACAGCCCAAAAGGCGCCCGCGCCGAGCGCGAAAACGATACCGGCGAGCGAGTGGACGCTGCCGCCGTCGAGCCCCAGGAGAACGACACCGGCGAACGCCAACAGCGCCCATGCCGCGTCAGTGATGCGCCGGGTCTGCACAAGGGCAAGCAGAAGCGGCCCAGTGAATTCGAGAGTCACGGCGACACCTATCGGAATCTCACCGATGGCGAGATAGATCAGGGTATTCATTCCAGCCAGCGCGATGCCCAACACGGTTGCGGCTGCCCACTGCTCCCGCTTCCATCCGCTGACCTTCGGTCGCACGGCGACCAACAGGATCAGTGCCCCAAAGATCAACCGGAGAAGCGTTGCTCCGGTGGGACCCACGGCGTCGAACTGCGTCTGGGCCAACGCTGCACCGAACTGAACGGATACTACGGCGGTGACCATTAGCGCTGGAGCAGGAGCGGAAAAGGTCCGCATATCTTCATTCTGCACAGGCGTAGCCGCGGCGCTTTACTAGCGCGCGTTTCGTTGGCTCAATACGGAGCACGGTTCCGGCCGAGGTCGTCGCGCCGTTCGGGCATGTGACAGTGGTGCGAGTTGTGGACAGGGGCATGAGCTATTCCATCCGCTCGAGTTGGGGGAGGAAAGGTGCTGGATTGTCGACACCCTGTGAGGGATCGCGTGAGTTATCAGAGTCGTTGCGCTTGCGGGGTTTGAGTTCGCTGACGAGGGCGCCAGCGACAATTAACACAGCCCCGGCGATCGCGATCGGAGGAAGCCGGTCACCCGCGACCCTGCCGATGATCGCAGCCCAAACGGGCTCGGCGGCGTAGATGATCGTTGCCCGCGTGGGTGAGACGGATTTCTGGGCCCAGTTCATCGTGATCTGGATGAGACAGCTCGCAGCCCCCAGGACGACGGAGGCCGCCACCCACACCCAGGAGAATGCAGGGAGCTCCTCTCCCACCACGGGCACGGCCAGGAAGCCCAGTAGTCCCGCGACGAGCAACTGCACCACGGTCACCCGGCCGAGGTTCACTTTGCCCGCGAACCAGCCGATGAGGATGATCTCCGCCGCGATTGGAAGTGTGCTGAAGACGGTCGCGATCTCCCCTGAGCCGAAGGTGAAGCCGACGCTCCCAGGGTCGGCGACCAGAACGAGACCGACGAAGGCCAGTCCGACACCGACCCACGTGAGAAGCCGCGGGGGCTTCCTAAACAACATCCACTGCAGGACCGGCACAAGCGGAACGTAGAGGGCAGTGATGAACGCGGAAGTGCTGCTATTGATCGTCTGGAGACCGACGGTTTGCAGTCCGTAGCCCAGGAAGATCATCACACCGATGGCTGAGCCGGCCGCGATCTCTTTCCAGGTAATGCCAGAGAGGATGCGCGCGAAAACGAGGGCGCTGATGATGCCGGCGCTCAAAAACCGCATGCCTACGAAGAACCACGGTCCGCTGTACTGCACGGCGATGTGAACGATCAGAAATGTCGCCCCCCACACCGCCGTGATGAGGACGAGGGCGAGTTCCTGCTTGGAAAGCAAGCGCGGCCGCGGGCCAATGTGCAACATAATGCTCACTGTATGGTGCAGAATAGTGCACATGCAAACTGAGGGAACGGCCGGGGTTCTGGAGCACGTCAGTGCAAACGTGCGTCGCTTTCGTATGGCGGCTCAACTCAGCCAAGTCGCGCTGGCGGATCGCGCCGGCGTCAGTCGACGTACTGTCGTCAAACTCGAGGCGGGTGAGGCAAATATCAGCCTGACCGGCCTCGATCATCTCGCCGACGCGTTGGGTGTCACATTCGTCGACCTCGTTGCCGCACCGGCCGCGCCTCATACAGACATCAGCGAAGTTGCATGGCGAGGAGACCGGCAAGGCAGCATCGCGGTGCTGCTGGCATCCGTTCCCGCCACCAAGGACGCCCAGCTATGGGCCTGGACCCTCGAACCAGGCGACCGCTACGACGCTGAGCCCGATCCGGTGGGGTGGTCGGAGATGATCCTCGTCTCCGAGGGATCCATCCGCGTCGAACAGGAAGACGGCGATACCGAGCTCCATACGGGTGACCACCTCGCCTTCCCAACCTCACAGCAGTACGCCTACGCCAATGTTGGTGACACTCGCGCACGCTTCATGCGTGTCGTCGTCAGCTGACGCATCCGTCAGACGCCTACGAGCATTCAGGCATTGACGTCGGCGCTGTTCGCCGACCACGCAGGCAGCACGCTGGAGGACCCCCTTTTGGAACGTTTTGTGATCACCCTCTTTTGGGACGATTTCAAGCCGAGACGGGACAGACCCAACGGGGCGGCATCGACTAGCAGGGGACCTACTCGGAGGCGCCCGGGGCGGCGCGGCGGCCGCTGACCTTGGGGGTCATGCCCGTGGTCCAGTCGGCGAACTCGGCTTCGACGTCGTCGTCCGCGGGGGAGAACCCCGGGCGCTCCTTCAGCTCCCGCAGCAGCGCCTTTTTCTCGCGCCGCCCCTCCACTAGCCGGTACAGCACCGGAACCAGCACGAGCGTCAGGGCCGTGGAGGACACCAGGCCGCCGATGACCACGATGGCCAGCGGCTGCGAGATGAATCCGCCGCCGCCGGTGAAGCCGAGCGCCATGGGGGTCAGCGCAAACACGGTCGCCAGTGCGGTCATGAGGATGGGGCGGAGGCGCTGCCGGGCCCCGTGCGTGATGGCGTCCGCGACGTTCATGGCCGTCCTGCCCGCCCGCGGTTTCCGGTACTGGTTGATCAGGTCGATCAGCACGATGGCGTTGGTCACCACAATGCCCACTAGCATCAGCATGCCGATGAGGGCCGGCAGCCCCAGCGGAACCCGGGAGAGAAGGAGCAGGGCAACGGCGCCGGTGGCGGCAAACGGTACGGAGACCAGGAGGATCAGCGGCTGGATGAGCGACTTGAACGCGGCCACCATGATCACATACACGATCGCGATGGCGGCGAGGAGCGCGAGACCGAGCTGCCGGAAGGACTCGGCCTGCTGTGTGGTGGCGCCGCCGATTTCCGCGGTGACCCCCGCGGGAAGCTCTACAGTCTTCAGCCGGTTCTGGACCTCGGTGCTCACCGCACCCAGATTGGCGCCCGACGGCGTGACGGAGACTTGCGCCGTCCGTTGGCCGTTGCTGGAGGTGATGGAGACGGGCACGTCCACCTGCTCGACGGCGGCTACGCTGCCCAGCGGCACCGGGCCGGCGGCGCCGGGCAGCGGGATGGCGCGGACGGCGGCGATGCTCGTGAAGCGGGTGCCCTCGCCGATGCGCACAGGGAAATCGTCGGCCTCGATGCGCACGGTGCCCGCCGGGACGGGGCTGATGGTGGATGCCAGGACGCCGGCCACCTGTTCCTCGTTCAGCCCCGCAGCCACTGCCTTGGCCCGGTCCACCTTCACCTGGACCACGGGCTGGCTGGCGGCCAGGTTGGTGGTCACCCCGGTGCTCCCGGGGACACCGGTCATGGCGCTGACCATCGCGTCGCTGGCCTTCGTCAGGTCAGCAGATGTGGCGGCTTTAAGGGTGATGTCCACGGTGGACGACGTGCCGAAGCCGCCCTGCTGGGCTCCTACGGAGACCTTGCCCGCGCCGCTGACCTTTGCCAGCTCCGTACGGACGGTCTCCTGGAGTTCAGCCTGCTTGGCCTTCTCCTCGGTGACCACGGTGAAGGTGGAGTTGGAGGCGCCGGAGGAGGTGAGCGCAGTGAATCCGGCCTGGGCGTTGCCGGAGGTCACCTGGACGTCCCTGATCCCGTCGATGCCGAGCAGCACTTCTTCGAGTTTTTGCGCCGCCGCGCTGGTGTCCTGGAGGCTGGTGCCGGCCGGAAGCTCCTGCTTCACCGTCATGCTGTTTTCGCCGGAGCGTCCCAGCAGGTCGGTGGCCATCAGGGGGGTCATGGCGGCGGTTCCGCCCAGCACCAGGACGGCCGCGATCAGCGTCACCACCGGGTGCTTCTGGGTCTTGGTCAGGATGGGCAGGTACCCGCGCTGCAGGAGGCTGCGCTGCTCCGCCTCATGGGCCTTGGCTTCTATCTCGCGGGCCGGCTGCGGGGCCGTCCCCGGACCGCGTGATTGGGCCGGGGACTTGAGGAACCAGTAGGCGAGGACGGGAACGATCGTCAGTGACACCAACAGCGATGACAGCAGCGCGATGGTGACGGTCAGGGCGAACGGACGGAACAGTTCGCCCGCAAGGCCGCCCACGAAGGCGATGGGCAGGAACACGGCCACCGTAGTCAGCGTCGATGCGGTGATCGCGCCCGCCACTTCACGGATGGACGTGAGGATGGCCGTGAGCTTGGCCTCGCCGTAGCTGAGGTGCCGCTTGATGTTTTCGATCACGACGATGGAGTCATCCACCACCCGGCCGATGGCGATGGTGAGTGCGCCCAGGGTGAGGATGTTCAGCGAGTAGCCGGTGGCCGAGAGGCCGATGAAGGTGATCAGCAGGGACAACGGAATGGACACGGCCGTGACCAGCGTGGAGCGGACCGACAGAAGGAAGACCAGGATGACGGCCACGGCGAAGCCCAGCCCGAGCAGGCCCTCCGTGGTGAGGTCCTTGATGGACTTCTCGATGAAGGGTGCCTGATCGAAGACCGGCGTGAATTTGGCGTTCGAGCCGAGCTCGGCCTCCAGCTGGGGCAGGGCGTCCTTGACCGCGTGGGAGATCGCCACGGTATCGCCCTCGGGCTTTTTGGTGACGGAGACGGCGAGGGTTTCCTTGCCGTTGGTCCGGGTGATGGAGGTCCGTGCGTCGTCGCGGATGCTGACATCCGCCACGGAACCGATGGTGGCGTTGCCCTTCGCGCCGGCGAGCGGCAGCGCCTTGACAGCGGCGACGGAGTCTACAGGGCTGCCGATCTGCAGGGACAGGCTTTGACCCTTTTCCTCAATGGTTCCGGCCGGGACGAGGTCCCCGTTGTTGGTCAGGGCGTTGCGGATCGACTGGATCGTCGCCCCGCTCGACGCCATGCTGGCCGGCTTCGGCAGAATGAGGATGTGCCGGCTGGCGCCGCCGGTCACGTCGGCGCCGCGGACGCCGTCGACCTTTTGAAGCCGCGGGACCGTGAGCCGCTGGAGGTCGGTGTTCAGCTCGCTGAGCGGCCTGTCCGAGGAGACGGCCAGGAACACGATGGGGAAGTCGCTGATGCTGCCCGCAATGGCCTGCGGCTGCACATCTTCCGGGAGTGTCCGCTTGGCATTGGAGATGGCACGGTCGATCTGGTTGCGTGCACGGTCAAGGTCGGACCCGTAGGTGAACACCATGCTGATCTGGGAGACGCCGTTGCGCGACGTCGACGACGTCGATTCCAGCCCCTCGACGCCGTTCAGCGCAGTTTCCAGCGGCCGGCTGACCTGCTTGTCCACGACTTCCGGTGCTGCCCCGGGCATCGACGTGATCACCGTGATCCGCGGGAACTCGACGGAGGGAATGAGCTCCTGCTTGAGCGAGGACATGGTGATCACGCCGAATACCGAGGCAAAGACGGTAATGAGCGCGATCAGTGCGCGGTTGCCGAGGGAAAGACTGGCCAGCCGGAACATCGCTTGATCTCCTGAACGGGTTGACGGACTGTTGCCTGTGGTGGAGCCTGCCGCAACCCGGACAGGGTCTTAGCGTTTGACGGCGGGAGCCGCCTCGAGCTGGAGTGCCTTGGCCGTGGACTTTTCAAGCTCCGCGGCCAGCTCCGGGTTGTCGTTGAGTTTGACGCCGTAGCCCGGCATCATCTCCTTGAGCTTGGACTGCCAGCCCTTGAAGTTCTTGGGGAAGGACTTCTGCAGGAGTTCAATCATGATGGGCACGGCGGTGGAGGCGCCCGGTGACGCGCCGAGCAGCGCACCAATGGAACCGTCGCGGGCTGCAATCACTTCGGTGCCGAACTGCAGGATGCCGCCCTTCTTGGGATCCTTCTTGATGATCTGCACGCGCTGGCCGGCCGTGATGAGTTCCCAGTCGCCGTCCTGGGCCTCGGGGTAGTACTCGCGGAGCGCCTCGACCTTGGCTCCGTGGCGCTTGGCGACCTCCTTGACCAGGTAGGCGGTGAGGTCCATGTTGTCCTTGGCGACGGCGAGCATCGGGACGATGTTGCTGGGGCGGATCGACAACGGGAGGTCCAGCCAGCTGCTGTTCTTCAGGAAGTTCGTGGAGAACCCTGCGTACGGGCCGAACAGGAGGGAACGCTTGCCGCCCACGTAGCGGGTGTCCAGGTGCGGAACGGACATGGGCGGGGCGCCGACCGAGGCCTGGCCGTAGACCTTCGCGTTGTGCTGGGAGGCGAGGGACTGGTCCGTGCAGCGGAAGAACTGGCCGGAAACAGGGAATCCGCCGTAGCCCTTGCTTTCCGGAATCCCGGACGCCTGCAGCAGGTGCAGGGCGCCGCCGCCGGCGCCGACAAACACGAACTTGGCGTGGATGCTGCCGCGTTCCCCGGAAGCCGGGTGCTTGAGCGAAAGGTCCCAGCCGCCGTCGGACGCTTTTTTGATGTCCGAGACGTCATGGCCGTAGTTGATTTCCACGCCATTGTTGCCCAGGTAGGTGGTCAGCTCGCGGGTCAGAGCCCCGAAGTCGACGTCGGTGCCCTCGGCGGCGCGGGTGGCGGCGATGCGTTCATTGCGGTCGCGGCCCTTGACGATGAGCGGCGCCCACTTGCCGATCTGGGCGTAGTCCTCCGAGTACTCCATGCTGCGGAACAGCGGGTGCTGCTTCAGCGCGGCATAGCGGGTCTTGAGGAAGTTGGAGTTGTCCTCGCCGATCACGAAGCTCATGTGCGGGACGGTGTTGATGAAGCCCTTGGGGGATCCGATCAGGGAGTTGGTCACGAGGTGGGACCAGAACTGGCGGGACAGCTGGAACTGCTCGTTGATGTGCAGTGCCTTGGCGGGGTTGACCGAGCCGTCTTTGGCTGCGGGCGAATAGTTAAGCTCACAAAGGGCGGCGTGTCCGGTGCCGGCGTTGTTCCAGGGTCCCGAGCTCTCAAGGCCTACTTCGTCGAGGCGCTCGAACAGGGAAATGGTCCAGTTGGGTTCGAGCTGCTTGATGAACGCACCCAGGGTGGCGCTCATGATGCCGCCGCCAATCAGGACGACGTCGGCATGTTGGGTCTTGGAAATGAAGGTCACAATCAGTCTCCGATAGCAGCGGCTCTGGCTGTCACAGAATATCCCGCGCCGGTTACTAACTGAAATTGGCCCCGTCCGTCAAGGCCTTAGTTGGACCTTGGTGAAAACTTCATTTAAGACCGGCGACGCCGGGTAGCTGACCACCCGGTCGGAGAGGGCCAACGCCGAAATGGGGAACGCGATGGGGACCGCCGGCACGGTTTCGGCGATCTGGGCGTTGATGGTCTGATACTGCTCCGTCCGTTCCTTGCCGTCGGGCAGGCCGCGGGCACGGTCGATCTTGGAGAAGACCTGGGGGTCCTGGTAGCCGAATTCGCCGTTCTTCTCGCCGAACAGCGGGCCGAGGAAGTTGTCCGCGTCGGAGTAGAACCCGTTCCAGCCGAGCAAGTGGAAAGCGTGGTCTCCCGGGGACTGCACCTTCTGCAGGTAACCGTCCGCCCAGTCCACGGGAACCGGCCTGATGTTGAAGCCCACGGCTGTGAGCTGCCGACTGATCTCGGCGTAGACCTTCTCCGGGGTGGGGAGGTACGGCCGGGTGACGTTCGTGGGGTAGTAGAACTTGAGCGGCTGGCCCTTGTAACCGGCCTCGGCCAGCAGTTCCTTGGCCTGGGCGGGGTCGTACCCCAGGCCGGGTGCGTTGTTGTTGAAGCCGCTGAGCTTGGGCGGGACGAACTGGGAAGCCTGCGCGGTGTTGTCGATGAAGAACCGGCGGATCAGCGTGTCCTTGTCGATGGCCAGTTCCACGGCCTGCCGGACCTTGAGGTCCTCGAGCACGGGGATGGCCTGGTTCATCCCCAGGTACATGACCGAGAACGGGTCACGCTGGATGATCTGCTTTCCGCGCTTGACGAGTTGGTCGAAGTTTCCCACCGTCACCGCATCGTAGCCGTCGATCTTGCCGTCAATCAGGGCCTGGAGCCGGGTCTGCGGATGGTTGTACGTGATGAAGTTGATGGTGCCGATCTCGCCGCGGTCGCCCCAGTAGTCCTTGTTGCTGAGCAGGGTGACGCCCGTGCTGTCCCAGGATGAGAAACGGTACGGACCGGTGCCGACCGGATGGGTGGCGTAGGCGGACAGCGCCTGGCTGCCGCGCCTCTCGGTGAGGATATCGGCCCGCCCGGCAGCCAGAGCCTTGGGGGAGGAAATGGCGAAAGCCGGCAGGGTCAGGGCCTGGAGGAATCCGGTGAAACGCTCCGTGAGGTCAATTCTCACCAGAAGCGAGGAGAGCGCCGTGCAGGCCTTGAAGACGGAGAGGCTTGGCTGGTCCGAGTACTCCTTGAACACTCCCTTGAAACTGCTTCCGGGCGCCTGCTCCCGCAGCGCCGCCGGGAAGTTGAACCAGCGCTCGAAGTTGGTGCAGACGGCTTGCGCGTTGAAGGGGGAGCCGTCGTGGAACTTTACGCCCGAGCGCAGGGTGAAGGTGTAGGAGCGGCCGTCCGGGGACGCTGTCCATTCGGTGGCGAGCAGCGGGGTCGGTTCCCCGGTGGTCTGGTTGACGCCCACCAGTCCTTCAAGGATCTGGCGCGTGACGCGCTGGGATTCGATGTCGTTGGCGAGTGCCGGGTCAAGGCCCAGGGGCGGTGCGGCGGTGCCGAAGTTGAAGGTGGCTGTGGGGCTGCTGCCCGGAGGCCTGGTGGTGGGTGCCGCGGACGACGGCGCCGGCGGGGCCGCTTCCGGGGTGCAGGAGGTGAGCGTCAGGCCCAAGAGGACTGCGCCGGTCTTGATGGCCGTGCGTCGCGTCATACTGCTGGGCACTCGATTATCACCTCTGGGCTGCTGGACTGCCGGGCTGCGGCATGGGCGGCTGCGGTCTGCTGGCCCGTTTTCCAGTCTAAATGACGGACAGGGGTCCCGGGCGCGGCAAGGCTGTGGCCCGCACCCGAGGGTGCGGGCCACAGCCTCCGTTCCGGGCGGAATCCCAGATATCCGCCGGAGGGTTCAGCGGGGGCTACTTGGGCATCAGCACCGAGTCCACCAGGTAAACGGTGGCGTTGGCCGTCTGGACGCCGCCGCAGATCACGTTGGCGCCGTCAACCTTCAGCGCGTCCTTGCTGCCGGCCACCGTGACGGATCCGCCCTGGACCGTCTTGTGCGTGCCGGCGATCTCGTCCGGTGTGATCTGGCCGGGCACCACGTGATAGGTGAGGATCTTGCTCAGGAGCGCGTCGTCCTTCTTGAGCGTCTCGATCGTGGCGGCATCGACCTTCGCGAACGCATCGTCGACGGGGGCGAACACGGTGAACTCGCTGCCGTTCAGGGTGTCGACCAGGTCAACCTTCGGGTTGAGCTTTCCGGACACGGCCGCCGTGAGCGTCTTCAGGAGCGGGTTGTTCGAGGCGGCGACGGCGACCGGGTCAAGTGCCATGCCCGAGACCGATCCTGCACCGCTGGGGACCTGCTCGGCGTAGGCGGCGCAGCCGGGACCTGCCAGGTTCGCTGCCGGGTCCATGGCGGCGGACGAGGCCGCCGACGGGGAGGGAGCCATGCTGGAGGCCGACGGCTCGGCCGCCGCCGGCGAGGAGCTCGGTGCCGTCGTTGCGGAGCCGCCGCACGCGGTGAGGCTCAGCAGGGCTGCAGCTGCGACGCCTGCGACGGTGAAAGTGGTGCGCTTGAATGACTGCATTTTTATTCTCCTTGGTTGTGCCGATCATGCCCGCAGGAACCGATTCTGATCCCCGCATCTAGGCCCTATTCCGACTGTGGGCACCGACCCTTGGTTGGTGTCTCACTGGGTATTCGGCCGGCGGGCGGCGGCGGATGGGTAACCGCGAGAAACTTTTTTGGGCGCTGCCGTCTGCGGCTGGCACGTGGGGGAGCGGGTTAAACGGCGGGAGTCCCGGACCGTATGGTCCGGGACTCCCGCCGTGTTCAGCATCGTCTTTGCTCTTGTGCGCAAGGGGGGACTTGAACCCCCACGCCCGAAGGCACAGGAACCTAAATCCTGCGTGTCTGCCAATTTCACCACTCGCGCGCGGCTCCGCCTTCCGCCTTCTGAAGAACAGAAAACGTACGACGGCGATCGCCAGCCTCCATTGTACCGTCAGCGGGCGGGGCCTCGGTCAGCACTGCCTGCCGCGGCAGGCCGGGTCAGTTGCCGCTTCGCTCAGTGGCCGCTTCATCCAGCTTTAGGTCCCGGCGCAGCTTGGCCACGTGGCCGGTGGCCCGGACGTTGTACTGGGCCAGGGCCACCTTGCCGTCCGGATCCACCACGACGGTGGAGCGGATGAGCCCTTCGTAGGTGCGGCCGTAGTTCTTCTTTTCACCCCATGCTGCGTAAGCCTCCGCAACGGCGTGGGAATCGTCCGACAGCAGCGGAAAGGTCAGGCCTTCCTTGGCGGCGAAGGCCGCGAGCTTGCTGACGGGGTCGGGGGAGACCCCCAGGACTTCGTAGCCCGCAGCCTGCAGCGATGCCAGGCTGTCCCGGAAGTCGCACGCCTGCTTCGTGCAGCCGGGCGTGGCGGCCGCAGGATAGAAGTAGACGATGGTGTGCCGGCCCCGGTAATCGCTGAGGCTGATGTCTGCTCCCTCGGAATTTTTCAGGGTGAAATCCGGAGCGACGTCGCCCGGGTTGAGTCGTTCAGCCAAAGTATTCTCCTTGTTTTGATGCGAGACATTTCAGCTTAGTAAGGCTCCCGCGCGGGGACGAATCCACACTTGGCTATACTTGTTGGTATGCCTGATATGGATCGCTGGCCCACCGGGCGCCTCTTGTCCACGGCTGCACGCCTTGTTGAACACTCCTGGAATGAAAAGCTGGGGGCCATCGGCCTGACCCATGCCGGTGTCATTGCCATCGAAGTTCTCTACAACAACGGCCCCATGACGCAGGCGCAGCTGGCCCAGCTGGTACGTGTCCAGGCCCAAACCATGGGGAAAACGCTCAGCCGGCTTGAGGCTCACGGCCACATTGTGCGCCAACGCAGCACCTCTGACCGCCGCAGCCATGTCGTCTCGCTCACCGAGCGCGGAAATGAAGCCGTTGCCGCCGCTGCGGACATGGAACGGTCCGTGCTTGCCGCGGCGTCCATCGATCCGGACGTCCTCCGGCAGGAGCTTAAGGCCGTGGTCCGCGAACTGGCCACGCGGTTTGCCTCGCCGGCAACCGCTGCCATCGTCTCAGATGTTGACCCAGGCCTTGCGGTGGAGGCCCGTTCCTTCGACTGAGGGCGTCAGGTTCCGCGCTGAGCTCAGAGGCCCGGCAGGGTGGGCGGAGCGTCCGTCAGGGACGACGCGTCGTCCGGAACGGTCAGGTCAATCAGGCTGACCACCGGCTCTTCGCCCATGGCAATGAGCAGCTCATTGATCGATATCTGCCCGGTCAACTCGCCGGGGTGTTCCTCATCCATACCAAGAAGATATGCGAGACCGGCCGTCCCGGCGGGGAAGGACACGCGCCGGACCGGCAGCTTCGCTTAGGGCTGGCGGCTAGGCCTCATCCACTCGGCTGTGCCGGGCTCGGGGCCCGGCAATCGGGGAGCCAAGAACCGTGAACTGGCTGCCGCCCATCTCGCCGGACAGAAGAGGCCTTGCGTCCTGGATGGCGCCCTGGACGCTGGGCAACTGCAGGGAGGCCTGGTGGGCTTCGGGGGATTCCCAGAGCTCGCAGACATACACGTTGTCCGGCTGGTCGTCGTTGATGCCCACTTCATAGAGCAGGCATCCGGCATCCCGCAGCTCAGGCATGGGCCGGAGCAGGATGCTCACTACGGCGTCACGCTGGCCGGGTTTCGTCCCGAGGCTTCCCACATTCGCAAAGGTCATGGTCCACGCTAACCCAGCACTCCTGCAGTATTGCGTAACGTTCGAAATAACCCCGGCCGGGTTGCTGTTGGCCCGGACATGACAACAATCGGAATCATCGGTGCAGGACACATTGGAAGCCAGATTGCCCGCCAGGCGGTGGAACTCGGCTATGACGTAGTGATCAGCAATTCCCGGGGTCCGGAAACCCTGGCAGGCCTCGTTGCGGAGCTGGGGCCGCGGGCACGGGCCACGACGCCGGCCGAGGCGGCAGCGGCGGGTGATTTCGCCGTCGTCACCGTTCCCCTCAAGAGCATCGGCGACCTTCCCGTCGAGCCTCTGTCGGGGAAGATCGTGATCGACACCAACAACTACTACTGGGAACGCGACGGCCGGTTCCCGGCCCTCGACAACGGTGAAGAAACCACGTCGGGGCTGCTGCAGAAACGCCTGCCCACGTCCAAGGTCGCCAAGGGCTTCAACCACATCATGGCCAGGGAAATCACCACCGACGGCGCCCCTTCCGGCACGGAGAACCGGCGGGCACTCGCCACAGCCAGTGACTACCTCGACGCCAGCGATTTGGTGACCGAGCTGTACGACGAGTTTGGCTTCGACACCGTCAACATCGGGCCGCTGTCCGAGAGCTGGCGTGTTGAGCGCGACCGCCCGGCCTACGTCATCCGCCAGAACGCCGCCGAGCTCAAGGAGAATCTGGCGCGGGCAACGCGGACCATCTAGGCGCTGCGGGTCAACAGCCGAAAGAACGCGGACGACGGCGGGAAGTTCCCGCCGCCGTCCGCGTTCCTTCCCGCGATGTCTCCACCGTGCGGGCGCGGGCGGGGTTAGGCGGTCTTGACGAGAGGGAGCTCGTCCCAGTGGGCGGTGTAGCGGGGGGAGAGCATGTCCCGCCGCATGGTGCAGTCCAGCCCGGTTTCCACCGAACACGGGGTTGTGCTTGGCCTATCATCGTCCGTCCCAGGGCCAGGAGTTCCTCCGGGGTGCCTTTGACTCCGAGGAAGGCCTCGTGGACGCCGTAGGCCTCCAGTCAGGCAGAGTAGCGGCCCAGCAGTTCTACTGCTGACGTAACGAAAGGCACCGCAGTCAGTCCCGGAGAGCCGCCCCGAACGCCAGATGCAGAACCGACTGTTGGTAGCTCGTCGGTGTTTTCTTGGATCGAGATTCCGATAATCGTTGACAATCGACAAACAGGAAGAGTATCGTCGACAATCGACAGCAACAACGACCTTGTCTCGTCGACAATCGACGAAGCGATTTATTGGAGGATCAAATGGCATTCGAATTCGAAACCAAGCCCAAGTTCGTTACGTTCGACATGAACGGAACACTGATCAAGTTCGCCATTGCCGACGCGACCCGTGAAGTCCTGGGCGACCGGCTGCCGGGCGAGATCGCCGATGAGTACCTGCAGGCCACCAAGGCCTACCGGATCGATGAGTGCATGGGCGATTACAAGCCGTTCCGCCAGATCATCGCCAACTCCATGGAACGCGCCTCGCGCAGGCTCGGCTTGGAGTATCGTGAAGCCGACGCTCAGGCGGTCTACGAGATTCTTCCCACCTGGGGCCCGTACCCGGGTGTGACTGAGGCACTGAACCGCCTGGCCGAGGAAGTCCCGCTGGTCATCATCACCAACAGCGACACCGCGGATGCTGCGCGCCTTTCAGCGAACCTGAAGGCCCCCTTCGACGTTGTCATCAGCGCCGAGGAAATGGGCACCTACAAGCCGCGGCTCGGTGCGTTTGAGTACATGTTCGACAAGCTTGGCGTGACACCGGATGAGATCGTGCACGTCTCTGCGAGCCCGATGTACGACCACCGCTCCGCGGCCATCATGGGCATCAAGAACAAGGTGTATGTCGACCGCGGCTTCGAACACGACGAGCACTGGCTCGGCTACGAGCGGATCACCGACATCGCCGACCTCCCCGTCCTCTTCGGCCTCCCGCGTCCCGCTGCCTAGTAGGCCTGAGTACAGTAATCGTGATGCACAGCAAAGTGGTGGCGTCATGAGTCTGCCACTACCTCAAACCGTAATGGGCGCCTCGGCTTCAGTTCGTCTCGAGGCCCTGGGTCTGGGTCTGCCCGTCCTCGCTGATAACCCGTACTACGTGGACCACCGGGCGGTGGACTCCAGCATCCACATCGCTGGCCAACTGCCGTTCAAAGACGGTGAGCTGCTGGGCCAGGGCGTCGTGGGCCGGGACGTGGACCTGGAGACGGCGCAGGAACTCGCGCGCCATTGTGCGCTGAACTGCCTGGCCGCCGCTGTACAGGCTGTGGGGGATCTGGACCAGGTCCGGATCGTGCAGATGCTGGTCTTCGTGGCCAGCGCGCCGGATTTCGGACTGCAGTCGCAGGTCGCCAACGCGGCCAGTGAATTGCTCATCGAGGTATTGGGCGAGAACGGACGGCATGCCCGCACCGCGATCGGTGTCGCCGGGCTGCCGCTGAACACGCCGGTGGAGATCCAGATGATCTGCACGGCCGTTTAGCAGCGGGCACGACGGCGGTGCTGTTCCAAGGCGGCGGTGTGCGGGGCCCGCTGATGCGGGTCCCGCACGTTCAGCATTCGAGGAAGTCGGCACCGCTGCCCTCGATCATTCATAGACAGAATCATGAGGAGTACATCGTGAACCGCATTCAGCGAGCACTCGAGGGTCTCATCGAGCGAATCGACACCCCTTCACCGATCGTGCTGGTCGACGTGATGCAGGAGAACATCGACCGCATGCAGGCCTTCGGCGCCCGGCACAACCTCGATGTCCGGCCACACGTTAAGACGCACAAGTGCGTGGAGATCGGCCGGCGCCAGGTGAAGGCGGGGGCGGTCGGAATCACTGCAGGCAACGTGGGTGAGGCCGAGGTCTTCGCGGCCGCTGGGCTCGACGATATCTTCCTCGCCTACCCGATCTGGTCCTCGGGAACAAAAGGGCCGCGGATCCGCAAACTGGCTGAAACCATTCGGCTGCGGGTCGGCGTCGATAACGTCGCGGCGATCAATGCCCTCGCCGACGCGATGGGCCCAGAACCGGACCGGCTGCAGGTCGTGATTGAGGTCGACTGTGGTGCCCGCCGTTCCGGAGCTCCTCCCGAGGCCGCCGGCGACCTCGCTCTCGCCGCCCGCAACCGAGGCCTGGTTCCAGTAGGCGTCTTCACGTACCCGGGTCACGGCAGCGCCGGTCCGGACGCCCGCAAGCGTGCCGCCGATGACCAGGGTGCCGCGCTCACCACCGCGGTGCGCAGCCTTAGCGCAGCCGGGATCACCGCGGAGGTGGTCAGCGCTGGTTCCACACCCACCGTGGAGTTCTCCACAAGCAGCGTCATCACCGAGATCCGGCCCGGCGAGTACGTGTTCAACGACCTGAACAACACCAGGCTCGGCGCCTGCACGGAGGATCAGATCGCGCTGTTCGTCGCCGGCACGGTGGTCAGCGACTGGGTCCCCGGTCAGGTCATCCTCGATATCGGCACCAAAGCCCTTGGCCGCGAGGGCAGCCCCGAGATCGGCTACGGCAGCATTGCCGGCACCACCGCCGTCCTGTCCAAGCTCAACGAGTACCACGGATTCCTCCCGCTGCCCGCCGGAGACTTCCACCCGAGCGTCGGCACCGTGCTCCCGGTGGTCCCCAACCACGTCTGCCCGGTGGTGGTCAATTTCGAGGAATACATCATCACCGACAGCACGGGCACGGCGCTGGAACGGTGGCCGGTCGACGCCCGCGGATTCCTCAACTGACCGACCCCTTACTGACAGACCCCGGACGGGAATTCCGTCTCCCCGCCTGCAACGCAAAGCAACCTACCTCACGATGGAGTGACTGACATGAGACTTGATAAGAAGACGGCCCTGGTCACCGGTGCCAACAGTGGAATCGGGGAAGCAGTATGTTCCCACTTCCGCCGCGAGGGCGCGCGGCTGCTGCTCACCGGCCGCAGGGAGCACCTCAACAGCGCCCAGCCCGACGACGTATACGTCCCGGGAGACCTTAATGACG
Source organism: Arthrobacter sp. Soil_N43 (assembly GCF_057655195.1). NCBI lineage: Bacteria > Bacillati > Actinomycetota > Actinomycetes > Micrococcales > Micrococcaceae > Arthrobacter > Arthrobacter sp. Soil_N43. The sequence goes on along the minus strand of NZ_JBDGML010000064.1, from coordinate 4,067 downwards.
AGGCGTTCGTCGAAAGCCTCGCCCGGCAGGCCGCCGAGTCCTTCGGCACCGTCGACGTCGTCGTCCTCAACCACGGCCTGCAGGTCAGCGGCCCGCTCACGGAGATGGCCTACGAGGACGCGAAAAACGTGCTCCACAGCAACCTGCTCAGCTCCTTCCTGGTGATGAAGCACTTCGCTCCGCTGATGCCCGCCACGGGGGGCTCGTTCGTTCTCGTCAGCTCACGGCTGGGCATGGTCGGCAAGCCCGATGAAGTCCTGTACTCCGCGGCCAAGGGCGGCCTGATCATGCTCGCGAAGGGCGCGGCGATCGAATGGGCATCACGCAACATCCGCGTCAACGTCGTCGCACCAGGGTTGACCGCCACCCCGGTCATCGAAGCATCGTTCCAGCGCAGGGAAGACCCCGAGGCCTACCGCGCCCAGCGCGAGGGCCAGATCCCGCTCCAGCGCCTGGCCACCCCTGAGGAGATCGCCGACGCCATCCTCTTCATGGCCTCGAAGGAATCGTCCTACATCACCGGGGCGGTCCTGCCCGTCGACGGCGGATACACCGCAGCCTGAACACCTCAACGGTTCCCAGACAAAGAAGGACACTATGACAGCCCTTGCGGCAACACCCCGAAACGGCGAGCTCGGCTTCTGGATGGCCGGACTCGCGGACAGCAGGCAAACCTACCCCCGCTTCACCGGTCAGGATTCTGTAGACCTGGCAATCATCGGCGCCGGCTACACCGGCCTCTGGGCGGCCTACTTCGCCAAGAAACTCGAACCCTCACTCAAGGTCGCGGTGTTTGAGGCAGAACAGATTGGCTACGGCGCTTCCGGACGGAACGGCGGCTGGCTCTCGGCGATGCCCCCGGGAAACCGGGCCACGTTCGCCCGCGCGTCCGGCGGAGGGCTGGCCGCGAGCCGGGCCTTGCAGCAGGAGTTTGTCGCCGGCGTTGAATCGGTCCTGGATATTCTCCAGGCCGAGGGCATTGACGCGGATCAGAACAAGGGCGGTGCGCTCGTCGCCGCCCACACCAGGGCGGGGCTGGGCCGGCTGGTGAGCAGGTGTGACGCCGACTGGAAGTACGGGCTGACCGAAGACGATGTCCACCTGCTGGACCGGGACGAGTTCCAGAGCAAGATCAACATCTCCACCGTCCACGGCGGGCTCTTCTACAAACACTGCGCCCGTATTCATCCGGCGAAACTCGTCTACGGCCTCGCCGACACCCTGGCCTCCATGGGGGTCACCATCTACGAGGGCAGCCGGGTGGACAGCATCGACGGCAAGACCCTAAAACTGGCCAACGGACAAGTGACCGCTGCCAAAACGTTCGTCTGCACCGAAGGGTATTCCGGACAGCTGCTTGGCAGCAGGACCCTGATACCGATCAATTCCTCGATGATCGTGACCAAGACGCTGTCCGAAGAAGCGTGGGAGCAGATCGGCTGGAACGGGCCCCAGTGCCTTAACGACTCCGCACACACCTTCATCTATTCGCAGCGAACAGCGGACGGCCGCATCGCCATAGGCGGCCGCGGTAAGCCCTACCGCTACGGCTCCGGCACAGGAGGCGCCGGTTCAACACCCCAGTCCACCATTGACCTGATCTCCACAAAGCTCCGCTCCTTCTTCCCCGGCATCCCCTTCGAAGTGGACCACGCCTGGTCCGGAGTCCTGGGCGTCACCCGTGACTGGAACGGCGGCGTGCGCTGGGACCAGGCATCCGGGAGCGGATCGTCCACCGGCTATGCGGGACACGGCGTCACCGCAGCCTACGTCGGCGGCCGAACCCTCGCGGAACTGGCCTTCGAGAAGGAAACTGAACGGACGACGCTTCCCTGGGTCGGCTACCGCGCACGGAAGTGGGAACCCGAACCCCTCCGCTGGCTCGGTGTCCACGGCATGTACCGGCTCTTCGGCATTGCCGACCAATGGGAAGAGCGCAGGGACTCCACCAAGACCTCACTCTTGGCAAAATTCGGCAGCAGGCTCGCCGGACTACACGAGTAATTCACCAACCAAACTTTCACCACTACCCGCTTGAAGGGAAGCGCCATGAAAACCATCAATAAGATCCAGACGGCAGCTGCGGGGCTCGTGATGGAGCGCGGTGATGCCAGGTGGATCGTGGCCAATCCCAAGGAAGCCAGGACCCAGACGCTCCCGGAAAAGGTGCTGTAGGCCATGGACGGAAAACTGGCTGTCATAGGCCTGGGCAGCATCGGAAGCATGGCGCTCTGGCAGGCATCGCGCCTGACCGACTCCGTCACCGGATTCGAGGCGCAGTCACCTGCTCACGGCCGAAGTGCCGTGGGCGGCGATACCAGGCTATTTCGGATGATCTACCGTGGAGTACCTGACCTCTACCCCATTCTGGAACGCTCACGTGATCTCTGGGGTGAACTGGAAGCAGAAACCGGACAGCACATCCTCACACGCTGCGGCGGCCTGTCCATTGGCACCGCCGACGGCCCCTACATCCGCAGCCTCCTGGAAACCGCCCGAGCCAACGGGGCTGCCCATGAGATTCTCAGCCGCGAAGAGATGGCAGAACGCTACCCACAGCACAACCTCCGCCCGGATGACTGCGCCGTCTATGACCCGAACGCCGGGGTCCTGCGCACCGACCGTGCGGTCACAGCCGCCGTCGCTGCGGCGGAGGCCAACGGCGCAACTGTCCACACCAACACCCCGATCGACAGCATCACCGAAACCGAAGACGGCGTTGTCATCACCTCCGGAGACACCTCCTGGACCTTCGAGAACGTCATCGTCTCCTCTGGAGGCTGGTCCCGGCGTCTGATGCCCAACTACCTCAAAGCCGCAACGCAGACAAAGCGCGTCTTCCTGACCTGGTTTGTTGCCCACGACGCAGCCCAGTTCACCCCGGAAAAGTTCCCCACGTTCAACCGGATGTACGAGGACCGATCCATGTATGGGGCACCCGCCGTCGACGGGGTCACAGTCAAAGCCACCCTCGACGGCCGCGGCACAGTAGCACCGGACCCCGACAGTTTCCCCAGGGAGCTCTCAACAGCCGAAATCGCCGAGACCATCGAAACGGTCTCGGAATTCATCCCCGGCCTCATTCCGACGATCGTCCGCTCCGATGCCTTCCCGGACCTCTACACCACGGACCGGAACCCTCTACTGGGTTGGTTCAGCGAGTCAAGCAGGATTTACGGCGCCACAGGCTTCTCCGGCGGCGGATTCAAAAATGCCACCGGGTACGGCCAAATCGCCGCACAGGAAGCGCTCGGCAAACAGTCACTCGAAGGCCTGGAATTCGTGCGCCCTGAGCGGTTCAAGGCGAGCCAGACCACTCCGTCAGCCAGAACTATGCGTCTGGCATCGCAAAGCGTTGCAAGTGCGGCGGGACCGCACCGGGGCGATAAATCCTCTTCCATTACTACTGAAAGAGCGACATGACCACTTCATTTGACCCCACCCTTCTTCACACTGACCTGTTCATCGACGGTGCTTGGCAGAAGGCAACCAGTTCAGCTACCTTCCCAGTCGAGAACCCGGCCACGAATGAAATCATCGCCCACGTGGCTGACGGCGGGCCCGAAGACGCAGCACGGGCCATCGTGGCCGCCGGCCGGGCCCAGGCGGAGTGGGGAAAGTCCACTCCCCGTGAACGGGCCGACATTCTGCGGCGCGCCTTTGAGCTGGTTATTGCCAACACGGACCGGCTCGCCGCGATCATGACCGCCGAGATGGGCAAGCCCCTGGCCGAGGCAAAGGGCGAAGTGGCCTACGGCGCTGAGATGCTCCGCTGGTTCTCGGAGGAAGCTGTCCGCATTGGCGGCGATCACGCCACCTCCGTGGACGGCAACACCCGGATCATGATCACCAAGGAGCCGGTCGGTCCGTGCGTGCTGGTCACGCCGTGGAACTTTCCGCTGGCCATGGGCGCCCGCAAGATCGCTCCTGCCGTCGCCGCGGGCTGCACCATGGTCTTCAAGCCCGCCGAGCTGACACCGCTGACGTCCCTTGCCTTGGTGCAGATCTTCCGGGAGGCAGGCCTTCCCGACGGCGTCCTGAACGTGGTCACCACCTCCAGCGCCTCC